>NZ_RZTF01000095.1:0-12490 GCF_004023175.1 Mesorhizobium sp. M7A.F.Ca.MR.362.00.0.0 | reverse complement strand
GTCGTAGTTCACGCCTTGGTCGGAGGTGGACAAAAAGGCCGACAGCGAGCCGCCATAGTCGACATCGCCGCCGCGAATGCCGATCTCGTAATTGTTGACGACCTGAGGGCTGGGAGCGATGTCAGCGTAGCTGACCGTATAGTCGGGTGCGCCTGCGCCGGGACATGCCAGCGCCCCGTAGGCGTCGCACAGTTCGGCACTGCTGTTGGCGCCGGCTCGCCGCGTGAAGCTGCCGATGTCGGTCAGCGAGAACCCCTGCGAGAAGCCACCGTAAAGCTGGACATCGGGCGTGAGATCGAATGTGCCGCCGACATTGAAAGTCAGATTGTCGTAGTCAAAGGACCCGCCGATGACGTTGATCGCCGGATATGGCCGGTTGATGTAAAAGATGGCTGGGCGGTTGAAATCCTCGATGTCGAGGAAGTAGCGTTCGTAGCGCAATCCACCTTGCAGGCGCAGCCGGTCGGTCACAGGGACCTGCAACTGGGCAAAGCCGGCGACCGAGTTCTGCTTCATCGGACTGATGACGTCCCAGCCGTTCTCGAGTTTCTGGAAGGTCTTGTCGTGGATGAAGTCCAAGCCCCAGGTCAGCGTCGACCCCTCCAGCAGCATGTCGAGAGGGGTCTCGACCGTAGCGGTGAGGCCGGCGCGCTTGCTGAAGAGCGTGGTCTGGGCAAAGCTGGCCTGCGGGTTGAGCGGGTTGCCCGAATAGTAGACCTGATTGTTCACGAAGCGATCGAAGCGGGTGAAGGGAAAGCGCTTCTCCATATCGTTGTAGAACGACTTCACTTCGAGCGATCCCAAGGCGAAGGCGGTGTCGGTATAGCGCGCGGTGAAATATTTTGAATTCTCTTCCACGGATTCGCCCGTATACGGCGCCGTGTAGTCGGGCGCCGCTGGAGTGGCCTGGAAATTGGAAAACCAATCCGGATTCTGTTCCATGCGGACCAGTTCGCCGGAGACCTCGAAACGACGGGCCCCGTCCTCATATCCCAGTCTTGCATAGAGGTTGCCGAAGTCGGTGCGATCGCCCCCGCCTTGGCCGAGCATGGCGTCGGACGGCAGTTCGCGACCGTCTCCGTCATAGGTCCGGCGCGTCCGCTGGCCGCTGGCCGAGAACATGTAGTCGTATTTGCCGATCTTCTGCGTCGCCGAAACCGAAACTTCCGGCGCCAGGGACTTGCCGGGATTTGCAGTGAACGCCTTCACCTTGGTCTCGACGGTGACGGTTGGTCTTTCGGTCGCGTCCCGCCTGGTGATGAAATTGATGGTGCCGCCGGTCGCGCCGGAGCCGTAAAGGCTGCTTGCCCCGTTGACCACCTCAATGCGCTCGACTTTGCCGAGATCGATAAGCGAAAGCGTTCGTGAAACGTCACGCAACGGGGTGTTGCGGGGAATGCCGTCGACGAGAATCAGCACGCCGCGACCGCGAAAGCTTTCCGAGGCACCTGAAATCGTCTGGTTTGCGGTCGAAAAACCGGGAACCAGCTTGGAAATCAGGGTCGCCGGGTCGCTCGTCAGCTTGAGCTGTTGTGCCAGCTCATCACCCTCGATGACCTGGACGGACCCGGGGATGCTGGAGATTGGCTGCTCCGTTCTGCTCGCCGTCACCAACACTGTTTCCAGCTGTATCGCGGGTGCCGAATCTCCAGTGTTCTGCGCCTGCACGGGCATGGTCGTGAAAGCAAGTGGCAGCAGTGCGAGGCAAGTTCCCGCGATCAGTTCATTCCGCATAGTCGCACCCCAAATTGGCCCCTCGGGTGCCGCAAAGGCATTGAGGGCCACAAATCGCTGGCTCCCTTTTCCCGGATCGATTAAATATGTCTCAATTACTCATGTTATCGATCAGGGCGATGGCGCGCTTGGAGTGAAGCGAAGCCGGCACTGCTGAAAACGAACTCCGACGATCCGAATTGAAAATGTTGCAGTTATATCACAGGTCGACCAACCCCAGCGGGATCAGCCCGGTGAGCTTCGACATGTCGGGTCACGACGACGCGGAAGCCGAGCGGTTGTGCGCCGGCCATTTTTTAACGGTCATCGGGGAGGTCGCGATCGAAACAGGGCTGGGTGTCCTCTCCGCCGTGCGTGGCGTGACATGTGGCCTCGCCGATCTGAACGTCATGACGTGTTTCTTCCCGCCCCGCCGTTACGGGTGCGGGGGATTGGAATGCCGGGTTCGGACAAGGTGCTCATGTTGCGAAGCATGGAAGGTCCGCTGGTCGTTGAGCAGGATGGACGGAAGATAGAAGCCGCGCTTGGAGATTTCCTCTTTGTATCCGGTGAGATGGCCTACGACTGGTATCTGCCGGAAGGGGGCAGGCTGGACTGCGGCAGCCTGCCCGGCGCCGCTTTCCGCGTTTCCGGCGAGACGCTTTCCAGGCTGATGCTGCGACCGATCCCGAGAACGTTTCCTCCGCTCCAGCTTCTGATCACCTACGGCGCTTATCTGTTGATGCGTGGCCCGCATTCAGCCAACGAGGCGGAGATGGCCAATGCCCATTTCAACGAAATACTTCCGCTCGTCGTCGCCTATCTGGAAACCCCATCAACGGTGGAACGTGACCGGCTGCACCCTGTTAAACGCTATATCGATGATCACCTGGGGGATGGCGATCTGAGCATTTCCGCTGTGGCCGCTGTCCTCGATGTTACACCACGATATGTCCAGAAGTTGTTTCAGCGCGAAGGGACGACATTTTCGAGATATCTTCTCGAACGGCGCCTGGCCGAGGCGCGCAAGCTGCTGTTGCGGGGAACGGGAACGCTTTCGATAGGCGCCACTGCCTATGAAGTCGGTTTCGGGGATATCTCCTACTTCAACCGCACCTTCCGAAAGCGTTATGGCGTGGCGCCTTCCAGCGTTCGGGATGAAGCGCGGCAGACCCTTGGTTGAGTGGCCAATAGCCCGGGCAGAGACCGTCGGAATAGTGCGGCGAACCCTTGGGGCGTTGCCGATACTGCGTATACGAGGATACCTACATCCGTTAAGCTGAGCGCCGCGTCAAACGGGAGCATCGATTGCGAGGATTTGCGGAAAGCGTGATGCAGGGGCCGCGAACCGTGGCCGAACAGGTCGCCAATGTCCTGCGCGAAGCGATTGCCGGTGGAACCGTCAAGGCGGGCACTCCGCTGCGCCAGGACGAATTGGCCGAGCAGTTTGGCTTCAGCCGCATGCCAATTCGTGACGCCCTTCGCCAATTGGAAGCCGAAGGCATTGTTTCCATCCATCCGACAAAAGGCGCGCAGGTCGCCCGGATGGACGGCGCCGAGATCGGTGAAATCTACGCCCTGCGCGAACTGCTTGAATGCGAGGCGGTGCGGCTTTCGCTTCCCAACCTCGCCGGCGCGAAGCTCGACGAGGCGGAACAGGTGCTCGACCAGATCGACGCGGAGCGCAATGTCGGCCGATGGGGTGCGCTGAACCGTGCCTTTCATCTGGCTCTCTACGACGCCTGCGGTAACCGTCGATTGCTCGGCCTGATCGAGGCGCACCACAATGCCGCAGATCGCTACGTCCGCATCCTCCTGTCGAACCTGGATTATCGCAGCCGCTCGCAGACGGAGCACCGCGACCTGCTGGCCGCCTGCAGGGCGCGCAAGGAGGACAAGGCCATAAGCATTCTGAGGCAGCATCTTCGCGAGGGAAGCGAGACGCTGGTCAGCGCGATCAGGGAAGATGGCCTGTCGCGAAAATCCTGACGGCGTGGCTTGAGCTCCGGTTGCCTCTGCGCGCGATCACTGCCACATATTGCAACATCGATACTCGATCCAGGATCATCATGTCCCCCGACAGCAGCCTGCCGGCGCGCGCCCTTGCTCCACGTCGCCACGAAGAGATCCTGCGGCGGCTGGGCGCTCACGGGTCTGTCAGTGTCGCCGAGTTGGCCGGGTTCTTCGATGTCTCACGCGAAACCATCCGCCGCGACCTGAAACTGCTGTCGGATAAAGGGCAGCTCGGCATTGTCCATGGCGGCGCTGCCCGTTTCGAGCCGAGCGAACCGGCAATGAGCCTGCGCAGCCAGGAGAATGCCCGGGGCAAGGCTGCGATCGGCAGGATAGCTGCCGGTCTTGTGAAGGACGGCATGGTGGTGTTCCTCGATTCCGGCACCACCACATTGGCCGTCGCACAAGCCATGACCGACCTGCGCGATCTTACCATCTGCACGGCGAGCCTCCCGATCGCGCTTCTGCTGTGCCACGTCTCAGGCATGCGCGTGCATATGCTGGGTGGCGAAGTCGATCCCGGCGAAGAAGCAGCCTCCGGCATCGACATGCTCGAAGCCATGGCGCGCTTTCGCGTCGACATCGCCTTCCTCGGTGGCGGCGCGCTGTCGCCCGACGGCGAGGTCACCGATTTCACCCGCGCCGGCGCCGAACAGCGCAGCCGCATGATTGTGCTTGCCGCCAAAACCTACTTCGTTCTCGACAGCAGCAAGTTCGCAAAGCTGACGCCGCTCAGGATCCCTAATTTTCAACGCGCCGCCGGCGTGATCGTCGACGCGAAGCCGCAGGCCGACATCGCCGAAGCGCTTGCGCGCAAGGGGCCTGAGCTGATGGTTGCATCTTGATGTGATATTTTGTGGCATTTTGCGTTGATATTTGGAATTCGACTGCTATGATCCGGCTCGTGTCAAAACGGCAGGATCTCCCATGGCAAACCAATTTCCCACCCAGGCGCGCGTCGTCATCGTCGGCGGCGGTATCATCGGCTGCTCGGTCGCATATCACCTGACGAAGCTCGGCTGGACCGATGTCGTGCTGCTCGAACAGGGGCAACTCAGCGGTGGCACCACCTGGCACGCCGCAGGGCTTGTCGGCCAGTTGCGCAGTCATTCCAACATGACCAGCCTGATCAAATACTCCACGCAGCTCTATGGCGAGCTGGAAGCCGAGACCGGGCTTGCCACCGGCTGGAAGAATTGCGGCTCGCTGTCGGTGGCGCGCACCGCCGACCGCATGACGGTGCTGAAGCGCACGGCCGCATCGGCACGCGCCCAGGGCGTCGACATCGATGTGATTTCGCCCAAGGAGGCGGCTGATCTCTGGCCGGTCATGGCGACCGACGATCTGGTCGGCGCCGTCTGGCTGTCGGGCGACGGCAAGGCCAATCCGACCGACCTTACGCAATCTCTGGCCAAGGGCGCGCGCAATGGCGGCGCGAAAATTATCGAGCGGGTCAGGGTCACCGGTATCAGCCAGAGGAATGGTGTCGCCTGCGGTGTCGAGACGGATCGCGGCAACATTGCCGCCGAGATCGTCGTCAATTGCGCCGGCCAGTGGGCGCGCAAAGTCGGGCTGATGTGCGGCGTCTCGGTGCCGCTGCATTCGGCCGAGCACATGTACATCGTTACCGGCAGGATCGAGGGCGTGCACCCGGACCTGCCGGTCATGCGCGACCCCGACGGTTTCATCTATTTCAAGGAAGAGGTCGGCGGCCTGGTCATGGGCGGCTTTGAGCCGCACGCCAAGCCGTGGGGCATGAATGGCATTCCCGAAAATTTCGAGTTCGCGCTGTTGCCGGACGATTGGGATCAGTTCGAGATCCTGATGGAAAACGCGCTGGTCCGCGTCCCGCAATTGGCCGACGCCGAGGTCAAGAAATTCTACAACGGTCCCGAGAGCTTCACGCCGGACAACAATTTTCTCCTTGGCGAGGCGCCGGAGCTGAAGAATTTCTATGTCGGCGCCGGCTTCAATTCGATGGGCATCGCCAGCGCCGGCGGTGCGGGTAGGGCGCTGGCGGAATGGATCGTCAACGCCGCGCCGACCATGGATCTATGGCCGGTCGATATCAGGCGTTTCGCCCCCTTCAACAACAATCCGCGCTGGCTGCATGACCGTGTCAAGGAAACGCTCGGCCTGCACTACGCCATGCCGTGGCCGAACCGCGAACTGGATACCGCACGGCCGTTCCGCCGGTCGCCGCTCTACGACCGGCTCGCCGCCAGGGGCGCCTGCTTCGGCTCCAAAATGGGTTGGGAGCGCGCCAACTGGTTTGCCGCACCGGGAGAGAGGGCCGAGAACGACTATGCCTTCGGCCGTCAGAACTGGCACGAGGCGGTCAAGCGCGAGATGAAGGCGACACGCGAAGCCGTCGCCGTCTTCGACCAGACCTCTTTCGCCAAGCTCCTCGTGCAAGGCCGCGATGCCTGCGCCGCGCTCAACTGGATCTGCGCCGGTAATATCGACGTACCGGTCGGTACGTCTGTTTATACGGGCGTGCTCAATGCACGTGGCGGCTATGAAAGCGATCTCACCGTGATGCGGCTTGGCGTGGAGAAATTCCTTATCGTCACCGGTTCGGCGCAAGCCATCCACGATGCCGACTGGATCGTCAAAAACATCCCGTCCGACGCGCATGCAATCTTGACCGATGTCACCTCGTCCTACGCGGTACTGGCATTGATGGGGCCGCGCTCGCGCGATCTGCTGGGCAAACTCTCCTCGGCCGATCTCTCCAACGCCGGCTTTCCCTTCGCCACCATCCGCGAGATCGATGTCGGCTATGCCACCGCCTATGCCAACCGCATGACCTATGTCGGCGAACTGGGCTGGGAACTGATCGTGCCGACCGAATTCGCCGTCGGCGTCTATGAGGCACTGCATGAGGCTGGCAGCGAGTTTGGCCTGATCGATGCCGGTTACTACGCGCTCGACGCCTTGCGCATCGAAAAGGGTTTTCGCGCCTGGGGTCGTGAACTGACGCCAGATATCAGCCCCTGGCAGGCTGGGCTTGGCTTTGCTGTGGCGATGGACAAGCCGGGTGGCTTTATCGGCCGCGACGCGCTGGTTGAGACGAAGCCATCAGCACCGGCAAGACGCGTCGTGCTGTGCACGCTCGATGATGCCGAGCCGATGCTGTGGGGCGGCGAACTGATCCTGCGCGACGGCAAGCCGGTCGGCGAAGTCCGCTCGGCCGCCTACGGCCACACGCTTGGCCGCTCGGTGGCGCTCGGGCTGATCGAGAACGAGGCGGGCGTCGATGCTGCGTTTCTCACCGGTGGTCGTTTCGAGATCGACCTTGCCGGCGTTCGCCATGCCGCGACAGCACATCTGCGCAGCCCCTACGATCCGAAGTCGGAGCGGGTGAAGGCTGATGTGGTGGAGGTTCGCGCTGCCGCCTAATCCGCCGACATGGACCTTGCCATATCCAGGAACGCCCGCACCAGTTTGCCGCCGCTGCGTTCACGCAGACAGATCAGCGCTTCGTCCATCAGGGTCTCGGGAGCATCGATGGTGATCGGCACCAGCCGCGAATCCTGGCCGAATTCGGCAGCCGAGACAAAGCCGATGCCGGCGCCCGATGCGACGATCTCGCGGACGGCTTCGCGGCCCTCGGCTTCGATCGCCGGCCTCAATTCGATTTTCGAGGCGGCTGCGAGATCTTCGAGTTTCTGACGCGTCTTCGAACCGCGCTCGCGCATGACCAGCGATTCCTGCGCGAGCTGCTTGAGGGTGAGCGACTTTTTCGCGGCCAGCGGGTGGTCGACGGATGCAAACGCGATGATCGGCGTCGAGTTGAGTTTCAGCACCTCGAAATCGCGCCCTGTCGGCACCTCGCCCAGCACGCCGATGTCGGCATCGTAGCTGTAGAGGCTGCTGATCACCGTCTCGGTGTTGCCGGCGCGCACCGAAACCTGCACGCCGGGGTAGCGGGCCCGGAAGCTGCCGAGAATGTGAAGCAGATGATGTGCGGCATCGGCGACGATGCGTAGCGTGCCGGAACGCAGCGCGCGCGACTCCGTCAGCAACTCCAGCGCCTGTTGCTCGGTATCGAACATGCGGTGGGTTATCTCGAGCAGCTTTTGGCCCGAATGGGTCAGCGTGACCTGCTTCTTGTTGCGGTTGAACAACAGCACATCATACTCTTCCTCGAGCTTGCGCACCTGGTCCGAGATCGCCGGCTGGGTCAGGAAGAGCGCTTCGGCAGCGCGTGAAAAGCCACCGGAGATGGCCACCTGGTGAAAGGCCCGCAATTGGACGTAGCGCATCTTACGTGCCTCCGACATTTCTGAAATCGCCAACATCCTATCATAAGTACAGGTTATGAAAAGATAGAAATGAACGATTTGACTTATGTTTGGGCAGCCATCAGCCTGAGTGTGGGTCGACGTCTCTGCCGGCCGTTGGCCGGGAGGTCGCCATGCAATTTTCCATCATCCTGCTGCACTTGGCGGGTGCCGTCATGCTGCTGCTCTGGGCCGTGCGCATGGTGCGGACCGGCGTCGAGCGCGCCTGCGGCCCTGCCTTGCGCGATGCGCTGAGACAGGCGCGGGGTGCGCGGATCAGGTCGGCGGGCGTCGGCACCGTGCTTGCCGTGCTGCTGCAAAGCTCGACCGCAGTCGCCATCCTGGCGGCCGGGTTTGCCGCCAGCGGCATGGTTTCGGTGTCGGCGGGGCTGGCGATCCTGCTGGGAGCCGACCTCGGTTCCGCTCTGGTCGTCCAGGTGCTGTCGTTCGATCTGAGCTGGCTGGTGCCGGCGCTGATCCTGGTCGGCGGCGCCATGGCCCTGAAGTTCGAGGCGCGCGGCATCAAGCAGGGCGGACGCATCCTGATGGGCGTCGCCTTCGTTCTGTTGTCGCTGCATATGATCGGCGAGGCGACCGCACCCATGCGGCAGAGCACCTTGCTGCCACTGGTGATCTCCTACCTGCGCGCGGACTATTTCACCGCCTTCGCCGCTGCTGCCCTGTTCACATGGCTGATCCACTCCAGCGTAGCGGCGATCCTGCTGTTCGTCACGCTTGCCGCGCAAGGCGTCTTGCCGGTCGAGGTCGGCCTGTTCTTCATCCTCGGCGCCAATTGCGGTGGTGCGCTGATTGCGGTGTGGCTGACACGCGGCGATGCCGTCGAGGCGCGCCGTGTCCCGCTTGGCAATCTGATCTTTCGCGGCACGACGGCGCTCGCCGCCTTGTTTGCGCTTCAGGCCGTGACCTTCCCGGCGCATCTGTTCGGCGCAACCGAAGGCCGCCAACTGGTCAACCTGCACCTTGCCTTCAATATGGTGCTGGTCATCTGCTGCTTGCCGTTCACCGGCACGATGGAAAAGCTCGCCACCTTGCTGATCCCCGACAGGCCAGCGGCAAAGGCAGGGGAGGCTGGGGACCTGATGTCACGCCGCACCAGCGCGCTCGACCGCACCGTCATGCGCACACCCGGTCTCGCTCTGGCCAGTGCGACCCGCGAGTTGCTGCGCGTGGGCGAAGTCGTCGAGGTGATGCTGCGCCCGGTGATGGATTTCTTCGACGCCGGCACCGCCGACCAGATTCGCCAAGCCCAAAAACTCGATGAGGAGGTCAACCGCGCCCACACCGAGATCAAGCTCTACATTGCCGAAGTCAATCGCGGCAGCATGAGCGCGGCCGAGGCGCAGCGCGGCATCGAGCTCACCGACTTCGCCATCAATCTCGAACGCGCCGGCGACATCGTCGCCAAGAACCTGCTCGTGCTCACCCAGGAGCTGCGTGACAAGAACCTGCGCTTTTCACGCGACGGCTGGAGCGAACTGGCCGGGCTTCACAACCGTGTCATGGCCAACATGCAGCTTGCACTCAATGTGCTGGTGTCGAGCGATCTCGAGTCGGCGCGGCAACTCGTCGTCGAGAAGGAGCGGATGCGCAGACTGGAACGCATGAGCCATGACCGTCACCTCAAGCGCCTGCAATCAGGAATGCCGCAGAGCATCGACACCAGCGACATCCACCTGGAGGCGGTGCGGGCGCTGAAGGAGATCAACTCGCTGATGGCTTCTGTCGCCTATCCGCTGCTGACGCAGAGCGGTGATCTGCTCGAAAGCCGGTTGGCGAAAGGCGCTGGGGCCGCGGAAGCGATGGCTCCGGCGCTGGCCTGACGGGCGACATTCTCCGCTGGCGAGTGGCAATCCTTATCATCGTTAGAATCGATACATCGATACAAAATAACGATTTTACAAATAGATCATTCAGGCCAAGAATAAGGCCACATCGAACGCAGATCGAGCGGAGGACAACATGCTCGCCGAGACGAAATTTGCCGCGGAGCCGCTGGCCAGTCCGGCGCTGGGCGAGCCGTATCTTCTGACCCCAGGGCCGCTTACCACGGCCTATTCGGTCAAGCAGGCGATGTTGCGCGACTGGGGATCGTGGGACGGCGACTTCCGCGCCATGACATCGGATATGCGTCGCCGCCTGCTGGCGCTGACCGGGGACAGGAACGATGAGTTCGACTGCGTGCCGATGCAAGGCAGCGGCTCCTTCTGCGTCGAAGCGATGCTGGGTTCGTTTGTGCCCAGGGATGGCAAGGTTCTGGTGCTGGCCAACGGCGCCTACGGGCTGCGCGCCGCGCAGACCATGCAGTATCTCGGCCGCGCCTACACGCTGATCGACAAGGGCGACTATCTGCCGCCGCGCGGCGACGAGGTGGCGGCGGCCCTCGCGGCCGACCCTGATATCACCCATGTCATCGCCATCCATTGCGAGACCAGCTCCGGCATCCTCAATCCGGTCGCCGAGATTGCGCAAGCCGTCCATGCCAAGGGTCGCAAGCTGCTGGTCGATTCCATGAGCGCCTTCGGTGCCATCCCACTTGACGTCAATGAGATCCGCTACGAGGCGATGGTCTCGTCCGCCAACAAATGCATCGAGGGCGTGCCGGGCTTCGGCTTCATCATCGCCCGCAAGAGCGAGCTGGAGGCTGCCAAAGGCAGGAGCCATTCGCTGTCGCTCGATGTCCACGCCCAGTGGGCGCACCTCAACAAAACCGGCCAGTGGCGCTACACGCCGCCGACGCACGTCGTCGCTGCCTTCCTCGAAGCACTGCGCCAGCACGAGGCCGAAGGCGGCGTCGCCGGCCGTGGCGCTCGCTATACGAGGAACCGCGACGTCATGGTGGCCGGCATGCGCGACCTCGGTTTCGAGACACTGCTCGGGGATCGCTGGCTGTCGCCGATCATCGTCACCTTCTTCAACCCGGCCCATGCCAGTTTCGCCTTCGACCGCTTCTACGATCTGATGAAGGACAAGGGCTTCATCATCTATCCGGGCAAGCTGACCGCCGTCGATAGCTTCCGCGTCGGCTGCATCGGCCAGATGGACGAACATGTCATGCGCCGCGTCGTCGAGGCGGCGGCTTTTTCACTGCATGAAATGGGCGTCGACACCGCCGCTCCACCCGCCGCGGCACTCGCCGAGCGCGCCAAACTCGCCGCCTGAAGCGGCCGATTTAGAGGATATCAGATGAACCAGATGTCTCCCATCAACGTCGCGGTCAACGGCCGCACCTACGCCTGGCCGCGTGTGCCGGCCATCGCCATCTGCCTTGACGGCTGCGAGCCGGCCTATCTCGACGAGGCGATCGAGGCCGGGCTGATGCCGGCTTTGGTCAGGATCAAGCAGAAGGGCACGGTGCGTTTTGCGCACTCTGTCATTCCGAGCTTCACCAATCCCAACAATCTGTCGATCGCCACCGGCCGGCCGCCGTCGGTGCACGGCATCTGTGGCAACTATCTCTATGAGCGCGAGACCGGCAAGGAAGTGATGATGAACGACCCGCGCTTCCTGCGCGCGCCGACCATCTTCCAGGCCTTCTATGATGCCGGCGCCAAGGTCGCCGTGGTCACCGCCAAGGACAAGCTGCGTGCTTTGCTTGGCAAGGGCCTTGCCTTCGATGAAGGCCGCGCGCTGTGCTTCTCGGCGGAAAAATCCGACACCACCACCAGGGCCGAGCACGGCATCGACAATGCCTCGAAACATTTTGGGCTGCCCGTGCCGGAGGTCTATTCGGCCGAACTGTCGGAATTCGTCTTTGCCGCCGGCGTCCAGCTGCTGAAGGAGTTCCGTCCCGACATCATGTACCTGACGACCACAGACTATGTGCAGCACAAATACGCGCCGGGCGCGCCGCAGGCCAACGCCTTCTACGAGATGTTCGACAAATACCTGACCGAGCTTGATGCGCTGGGCGCGGCGATCGTCGTCACCGCCGACCATGGCATGAAGCCCAAGCACAAGGCGGACGGTTCGCCCGACGTCGTCTATGTCCAGGACCTTCTCGACGAGTGGCTGGGCAAGGACGCCGCCCGCGTCATCCTGCCGATCACCGACCCCTATGTCGTGCATCACGGCGCGCTCGGCTCGTTTGCCACCGCCTATCTGCCTGATGGCGCAGATCAGGCCGGCATCATGGCCCGGCTGGCGAAGATCGACGGCATCATGCTGGTCGTCGACAGCCCGACGGCGTGCGAGCGCTTTGAGCTGCCGGCAGATCGCATCGGCGACATCGTGCTGATCTCGACCGAGAACAAGACGATCGGCACCTCAGAACATCGCCATGACCTGGCGGCTCTGAACGAACCGCTACGGTCGCATGGTGGGCTGACCGAGCAGGAGGTGCCGTTCATCGTCAATCGTGTGCTGCCGGAATTGCCTGATGAACCTGTGTTGAGAAACTTCGACGCCTTTTACTACGCCACAATGGCGGCGGCACTGGCGGGCTGAGCGCTAGTGTTGAC
>NZ_RZTF01000960.1:0-353 GCF_004023175.1 Mesorhizobium sp. M7A.F.Ca.MR.362.00.0.0 | reverse complement strand
TTTCGGGACGGCGAGAACGAAATTGCTGCTGATGAACTGGTCGGCCGCCCCAAATTCCGGCAGTTCTCGCAATTCATCATCCGCTATGGCAGATCGAAGCGCATTGCCGATCTGCAGGGAATCGACAAACCGGAACGGTCGGTTGTGAAGCGACCCGACAGATGGAGCAATCGCGCAGGGCACGCCTCTTGCCATTTGCAGCTCGGCGATGAACCAGCAAGCGTCGAAGAGTCCGGCTTCACGCTTCGGCCAGTCCGGAGCTGACAGGATTTGCTCGAGAGTCTCCCTGAGTTCGGGTGCGCAGGGCAATCGGGCAAAGGCGGCGCCAAACCATTTGGGATAGGGCGCATAGC
>NZ_RZTF01000959.1:0-354 GCF_004023175.1 Mesorhizobium sp. M7A.F.Ca.MR.362.00.0.0 | reverse complement strand
GTGCTGGCCATGATCAAGAGCTGGGACGCGGCGCTCAAGGACTACAATGCCGACACGCCCGGTGGACGCGCCATCATCGCCAAGGCCGTCGGTTCGGACGTCAAGGACCTCAACACCGCCTTTGACGGCGTACGCTACTACTCACTCGCCGAAAACAAGACGGCGCTGACAGGCGATTTCACCACCAAGACCTTCACCGATGTCGAGGCCGCCGCCAAGAACGCCAAGCTGCTGCAGGCCGATGTGACGCCGGAGCAGATGATCGACCCGGCCTTCGTCAAGGCGGCGGAATGACCAAGGCCGGATCGCGGTGGTGACACAGATGCCCGGGGAGCGATCGGTCCTGCCGCCGGT
>NZ_RZTF01000958.1:0-354 GCF_004023175.1 Mesorhizobium sp. M7A.F.Ca.MR.362.00.0.0 | reverse complement strand
GGTGAAGGTGACGATCTGGCCGGCATAGGAAGGGTCTGTGAGGATTTCCTGGTAGCCGGTCAGCGCCGTGTTGAAGCAGACTTCGGCGACGGCGGAGCCGGTGGCGCCGAGACCGCGACCTTCGATGACGGTGCCGTCGGCCAGCACCAGAAGGGCGGTCGGCTTTTCAGTGGCCCAGGCGGGCGTCGAGGCGGCGGTCATCTCGGCCATGCGGCACTCCTATCAGGCCGCGCGCTGCAACCGGCCCGGCGGGCCATCTGCGCGGCAAACGGCGCGAAGCGGCGATTTCGCGGCTCCCACGCAGTCAAATTTCCGTTCATGCAAGGCCCAGTACATAGGGGAAGGGGGCAGGGC
>NZ_RZTF01000957.1:0-355 GCF_004023175.1 Mesorhizobium sp. M7A.F.Ca.MR.362.00.0.0 | reverse complement strand
GTTTAGCGGAGGTAGACGAACGCGAACAGCAAAAGGCCACGGCACTTGCCCAACGCGTTAAGCGGCAGCGCTACGAAATCAAGTTCCTTCGGTTACAGCCGCAATCCCAAGGCCGTGCAAATTGGAGGCGGCTGCTGCACCCAAATGCGTCCAGCTAAGCAGCGAACTGCAGTTGGAAGGTTGCGGCCAGACCAGCACCGACTAGGTGGGCGCGAGTGGAGAAAAAAATATGAATGAAGCATGCAAGACAGTAAACGTCCTTATAGTCGACGATGATCTTGCGTTTATCAAAACAGTGGAACTGCACCTGCAGAGGTGCGATATGTCAACCACTGTGGCACATACGCCGGCGAAA
>NZ_RZTF01000956.1:0-357 GCF_004023175.1 Mesorhizobium sp. M7A.F.Ca.MR.362.00.0.0 | reverse complement strand
TCTCTATTGGTAAGAAACAGTTTGTGTTTCAAGAGGAGAAGATGTTGAAGGACATCCCTCATATGCATGCATTTATCCAAGAACCAGTAGCAGCTTAATCACTATTAAACTAAACTTTTAACAAATAGATTTGAACAGATGAACAGACAAAATCAGCATGGGATTAGTCGGCAACGGAACTAACGTAAGGACAATGATCCTGTAGGGCAGCATGACCGACATCCACCTTATGGAAAGGTTGAATGAAGGAATGTAGGAGCGTAGACTCTGTGAGACTTGGGAGGGTAGACCCCCGTAAGAGATGTGGACATCCATTGGTGCGTACATACCTATTTATCCAACTTTTTGAAATAAACC
>NZ_RZTF01000955.1:0-357 GCF_004023175.1 Mesorhizobium sp. M7A.F.Ca.MR.362.00.0.0 | reverse complement strand
CCATCGCCGAGGCCTCCTCCCAGCTCGTCGCCTACGGCTACTACACGCCGGTGATCGTCCTGTTCGATGAAGCGCAGGCTCGGCTTCAGGAAAAGTGCGAGGCGATCCGCCGTCTCATCCAGGCCGAGGGGTTTGGGGCGCGCATTGAAACGCTGAATGCGACCGACGCCTTCCTTGGAAGCCTGCCCGGCGTCTCCTACGCCAATATCCGGGAGCCGTTGATCAACACGTGCAATCTTGCCGACCTCATCCCGTTGAACTCGGTCTGGTCGGGCAGCCCGGTGGCGCCTTGCCCTTTCTATCCGCCCGGCTCGCCACCGCTCGTGCAGGTCGCGAGCGGGAGCACACCGTTCCGCC
>NZ_RZTF01000954.1:0-359 GCF_004023175.1 Mesorhizobium sp. M7A.F.Ca.MR.362.00.0.0 | reverse complement strand
ACATTAGACAGTTACACAGAATTTTCTCCATCAGGTAAAGGAATACACATCATCATAAAAGGGAACCTTCCACAATCTGTTTTAGGTACTGGAAGGAAAAATACAAAACATGGTTTGGAAATTTACTCTTATGGCCGTTACTTTAGCTTCACTGGTAATCGTGAAAATTCCAATGAGGTTTATGAACGAACAGATGAAATTGCAGAAGTCTTTGAACAATATTTTGACGATAGCGACATTCAAGGTCGTGTTAACTTGGCTGAATTTGAAAAGGATGAAATTAAAATTTCAAATGAAGCGTTATGGGAAAGAATGTTCCGAAGTAAAAACGGTGATGAAATACGATCCTTATACAATGG
>NZ_RZTF01000953.1:0-360 GCF_004023175.1 Mesorhizobium sp. M7A.F.Ca.MR.362.00.0.0 | reverse complement strand
AGTGGATGACTTTCTTAACTTTGTGGAGCATCACTACATTCAAACCATTCAGGAGTCTCATGAAAAGGAGCCGGTAAAAAAACGACTGATACACTACTACAACCTAAATAAAGAGCGTGATTTAGCCTTCCTTTCTCTTATTCTGGGCAGCGGGTTACGTGTAAACGAGACAATCATGTTAAACCTCGGAGACATTGATTGGATAGAACGTGGAGCAAGAGTGGAGCGTAAAGGGAAAGAAGGAAAAACGTTAGTTCACTTCTCCAATCGAGCGAAAGAGAAGCTGCAGGACTACGTAAAGATGCGAGAAGATCGATATCGTGTTGGTAGCAAAGAAAAATCAGTCTTCCTCTCTCTTCC
>NZ_RZTF01000952.1:0-360 GCF_004023175.1 Mesorhizobium sp. M7A.F.Ca.MR.362.00.0.0 | reverse complement strand
CTCCTATCCGAACTATGCCGCCCTCGTCTCGGGCGACGGCTTCTCAACCGACGAGCTCGCGGGCGGCCGTACGGATATCTTCATCGCGCTCGATCTGAAGGTGCTGGAAGCCCATCCGGGGCTGGCGCGGGTGGTAATCGGTTCGTTCCTCAATGCGATCTATAACCGCAATGGCGAGGTCGCCGGCAAAACCCTGTTCCTGCTCGACGAGGTCGCGCGACTTAGCTATCTGCGCATCCTCGAAACCGCGCGCGACGCGGGGCGTAAATACGGCATCAGCCTGACGCTGATCTTTCAGTCGATCGGCCAGATGCGAGAGGCCTATGGCGGCCGCGACGCCAGCTCGAAATGGTTCGAGTC
>NZ_RZTF01000951.1:0-360 GCF_004023175.1 Mesorhizobium sp. M7A.F.Ca.MR.362.00.0.0 | reverse complement strand
CGACTGGCGCCGGAGGTTGATCCGGTGATTAGGAGGAGCACTCGTTGTCGGATTCTCGACGATGTCGGACATGTGACACAACGCTTCCAGAGCGATCGCATTGTTCCGAAACGATTTTCCCAGTTGGCACGAAGGTTGCGGCCCTATGCGCAAAAGCACTGCGATGCCGCACCGACTGGAAGAACTCATCAATGATCACGCTTTTCGAACATGTGGGCGCCGCTACCGACACTGAGCGTTCCCGAGCCGACGGAAGCCTCTATCCCTTCTTTCTGAAGGCTGTCCGGACATGAACGCATTTGATGTCCGTCCAACGCTGGATGCTCCCGACGACGATCCCTATGTCTGGCTTGAAGATGT
>NZ_RZTF01000094.1:17439-18413 GCF_004023175.1 Mesorhizobium sp. M7A.F.Ca.MR.362.00.0.0 | reverse complement strand
GCGTAGCGCCGAGACGGTTGAGGGGTGTTCCAGCGAAGTGAGACGTTGGTGTTCCCTGGAACACCCCTCATCCGACCTCGCTTCGCGAGGCCACCTTCTCCCACAGGGAGAGAAGGAAAGAGGCGCTCCTATCCCACCGGCCGGTCCGCCGGATAGGGCGTCTTGACCAGGATCGCCATGCCGATGCCCAGGAACAGCACGATCACCGCCATGCCGAGCCGCGCCGAGCCGCTGGCCAGGGTGACCGACGCGACCATGAACGGCGCCAGGAAACTGGTCGCCCGCCCGGCCAGCGCATAAATGCCGAAATAGCGGCCGGATTCTGCCGCCGTGACGCTGCGCGCCATATAGGATCGCGACGACGCCTGCACCGGCCCGAAGGCCACGCCGATCAACAGGCCGAAGAAGATGTAGGCTTTTTCCGCCGCCGTGCCGAACAGGCCGCCGCTGTCCGGTCCAGGCATCGTCCAGAGGCCGAACAACGTATAGCCCGGCCCGGTCGAGACGATGCCGATCGTGGCGATGCTGAGCAGGACCAGCGAGATCATGACGATGGTTTTTGAGCCAAGCGCCGTATCGAGACGGGCTGCAACCAGGCAGCCGAAGATGGCGACGACGTTGAGAATGATGCCGAAAATACCGATCTCGGTGATCGACCAGTGGAACATCGCAGCGGCGAAGGTGCCACCCAACGCCAGCAGCGCGTTGACGCCGTCCTGATAGATCATGCGGGCGACCAGGAAGCGGAAGATGCCGCTGCGCTTGCGCACCTCGCCCAGTGTCACTTTCAGCTCCGCCAACCCCTCTCGGACAGCCGGACCGATCGGCAGGCCCTTGATGGCGTCGGGGGTGAAAAAGAACATCGGCAGGATGAACAGGAAGTACCAGCCGGCTGACAAAGGCCCGGTTGCGCGCGCGTCCTCGCCGAGCTTCGGGTCGAGCCCGAAGAGCGGGTCGATGCCGATGATCGTCTT
>NZ_RZTF01000094.1:2168-17429 GCF_004023175.1 Mesorhizobium sp. M7A.F.Ca.MR.362.00.0.0 | reverse complement strand
CGTCTTGCCGGTCTCAGGCGAACCGGCCAGGCAGGCGACGACGAAGACCAGCACGATCATGCCGCCGAGATAACCAAGGCCCCAGGCCATGTTGGAAATCCGGCCGATCTCGCTCTTCGGCACCAGGCGCGGCATCATCGAATCGTTGAACACGGTCGAAAACTCCGCCGCCACCGACGCCAGCGAAAAGAACAGCACGACCAGGAAAAGGTTCGAACCGGGGGCCGCGAACCAAAGCATGCAAAGGCAGGTGACCTTGACCGCGGCAAAGAATGCGATCCAAGGCTTGCGCGGTCCGGTCTGGTCGGCGATCGAGCCGAGGATCGGCGACAGCACCGCAATGACAAGACCTGCCGCGGCAATGCCGTAGCCCCAGGCCGCCTGCCCGGTTTCCGGATCGCTCGCCATCCGCGACACGAAGTAAGGCCCGAAGATGAAGGTGGTGACGGCGGTGAAGAACGGCTGCGCCGCCCAGTCGAACAACATCCATCCCCAGATGCCGCGCCCGGACGCACGCTGCACTGTTTCTACCGTCATGATGATCCCCCGGCACCGGTTCCGTGTCGGGCGCCATGTCTGCATGTTTCATGCGCTCATGCAATGAACGAAGCTTGGTGCCGTCCCTTGCCCCTGCCGGGCGTTCGTTGTTCGAAAACCCAGCAATTGGCTTTCCTCCGCGGCGCGGGCCAAGCCCTTATTTTTTCTCGCGAGGGAAGTCGGGCCGAAGGTCCGGCACCGTCCTCCACCCCCTGCTTCGCAGCGATTGCCGCCGGCGCGAATTTCTTGATTATTAAGTTGACTCTTTTTATCCAGTTTGACTAATTGCGCTCGCGCAGGGCCGGAAAGTCGCCGGTCGAACGGCTCGATATGGTCTGACAGGGAATAAGAGATGACGATTGGTCGACAGGCATTGTCGCGCACTCAGGCAAGGCGATTGATTGCGGGCAGTGCCTTGATAGCGGCATCTTTTGGAGGGGTGGGGGCCGGCCGGGCCCAGGTGATTTCGCCGGACGATGCAACTCAACTGGAAACCATCGTCGTCACCGGCAAGTCGGACCGCCTTGTCGGGCCCGATCAAACGATCGTCGCCGAGGATACGGCGACCGCCACCAAGACCGATACGCCGATCGTCGACGTTCCCGCCTCGGTTTCAGTGGTAACCCAGAAGGAACTGGAGGCGCGCCATGTCGAAAGCCTGCAGCAGGCCGTGGCCTATACATCCAGCGTCCTCACCGACGAGTTCGGCAACGATGACCGATACGACTATATTCGCATCCGCGGTTTCGACCAGACATCGCTCGGTACCTATCGCGATGGTCTCACGGCGCGCATCCCCGCCTGGTTCACGGCCAGCCGTCTCGAACCTTACGGACTTCAGCGCGTGGAGGTCCTGAAGGGATCGACATCGACGCTTTTTGGTCTCAACGGTCCTGGCGGACTGGTCAATGCCATCACCAAGCGGCCGCTGGACCAGAAGCAGGGGGAGATTTACACGTCCTATGGCGACGGTACCAAGGAGGTTGGCGTTGATTTTGGCGGGCCAATCGACCCCGATGGCGTGTGGACCTATCGGCTCACCGGGCTGGCCAAGGATGGCGATCAAGGATGGGATTATTCCAACGACGATCGGCTTTACATCGCGCCCGCGTTGACCATCAAGCCCGAGGAAGGAACGTCGCTCACCATCCTGACTGACTATTACAAGCGAGATGGCACAGGCGCACGCGGCACCCCGGCTGGCGGCAATATCGACATCGGCACATTCCTGGGCGAGCCGGATTTCAACCGCTTCAACACGGAGCAGGTCGATATCGGCTACCAGTTCGAGCACGAGTTCAACGAGAACCTCACCTTCCGCTCCAATGCCCGCTACACGCATTTGAGCCTCGACTACGCCGAGGTCTACGGCGCGTCGCTTGACCCCACGGCGAACCGCACAGCATTTTCCGTCGATGGCCTGTCCAACCGCTATGCCTTCGACAATCAGTTGCAATACGATACGGGCTGGGACGGGATCGGCAGCAAGACGCTTGTCGGCGTCGACTACGCCAACGACAACACCCGTGAAAACATCCTCTTCGGCACCGCCGGTCCCATCGACATCGACAATCCGACCTATTGCGGTCTGTCCTGCATCAATCTCGGCCCCTACGTGAACTGGCGGGTCAAGCAACAGGCGGTCGGTGTCTATGCCCAGGAGCAATTGACGTTTGACGACCGCTGGATCGTCACCTTGGGCGGGCGCTGGGACCGCGTGCATACGACGGCGGACTATCCCGACTCGGGAACGCAGGACGACGACACGGCGTCCGCCTTCACCAAGCGCGCCGGCCTGACCTACAAATTCACTCCGAACCTCGCGGTCTACGCCAACTATTCGGAAAGCTTCCAGCCGCTCGTGGCGCCAAGCGCCAATGGATATGCGGTCTCGGGTTCGCTGAAGCCTCAAGAGGGCAGGCAGTATGAGGCAGGCATCAAGTACAAGCCCGACGGCTTCGACGGCCTGTTCACGGCCGCGGTCTTCGACCTTACCCAAACCAATGTTCCGACCTATGTCACGCCTGTTGTCCAGCAGCAGATTGGCAAGGTTGGCGTCCGCGGCATCGAACTCGAGGGCAAGGCCGCCATTGCGGAAAACCTGAACCTGACACTTGCCTATTCCTACTGGGATGCCGAGATCCTGGAAGACGGTATTGGAGGAAATGCCGGCAATCGGCCGCAGCGTGTCCCTCGCCACCTGGCTTCGGCCTGGGTTGATTATACGCTACCCGAGGAGGGACGGCGTGGCGACCTGACCATCGGCGGAGGCGTGCGCTATATCGGACAAACCTACGGGGATGACGCGAACACGACTTCGATTGGCGGCTACGCACTGGTGGATGCGGCGATCAGCTACAAGATGACCAAGGACGTGACGTTGGCCCTGAACGCAACGAACCTGTTCGACCGGAAGTATTTGACAACCAGCTATTACGGAACCGAATTTTACGGCGACCGGCTGAAGATCGTCGGCACGCTCAAACATTCCTGGTGAGCTTGTAGAACGCTGGTTTCGAAGCGGATGGCATTCGAAAAGAGCCACACGCATCCGGTGATGCGTGTGGTGATCATCGGCGGTTCACATCCCCGTCAGATCGCTCATCAGCCCCGACGCCACCGACAGCCGCGACACGGTGATGTCGCCGCCCTCGGTCAGCGCCTGCAGCCGCTCGCGGATGCGCGCCACCCGCTCGCCGCCGGCGTCCAGCCAGGCAACCACCGGATCGGCCGTCTTGGCGTGGCCGGTGAGTGCCGCCACCGCGATGCCGCGCCGTGCCGCGCCGATCGTGTCGGTGGCGCGCGACAGTGCCAGCTGATCATAGTAGTCCGAAGGCGTGATCGAGCGTGCGGCGTCCTCGACACGCGGGATGCGGAAGGCATCGCTGACGGCGAAGAACGCCTTGGCCGCGGCGACGATATCGGCGCCGGCGGTGCGCGCCGTCAGCGCGATGTCGGGGATAAGTTCCGCCACCTCGCTCAGCGCCAGTTGCCCGGCCAGCCCTTCCGGCGCGCCGCTCTTGAACAGCCCGTGCCGCTTCTCCTCGATGCGCTCGCGCGAGAAAGCCGGCAGTAGCGCAACGAGCTTCGGTTCCAGCGCCTTGCGTGCTTCCTGCAGCTCGGCGATGCGCTGGCCGAGGGGTGCCGTGCCGGCATCGTTCTTGAGATACCAGCCGCTGGTCACGTAGATCAGCCGGCTGACCATCTGATAGAGATCGAGCTGCACCTGGCCGTCGATCTGGTTGTCGAGCGCGTCGATCTCGCGATAGAGCACCGGCAAGGCAAAACCGTCGCGCACCAAGGCGAAGGTCCGCACCACGTCGGCGGCGGTGCGTCCCGTGGCTTCCTGCAGCCGGTTGACGAAGGACGGGCCGCCGCGATTGACCAGGTCGTTGGCGACGACGCGCGTGATGATCTCGCGGCGCAGCCTGTGGCCATGGATCTCTGTGGCGTATTTCTTCGCCATCCGGTCGGGAAAATAGCCCATCAGGTCGCAGTCGAAATGCGCGTCATCAGGCACGTCGCTGGCGACGATGTCGGAAAACAGCACGATCTTGGCATAGGCGAGCAGCACGCCAAGTTCGGCTCTCGTCAGCGGTTCGCCGCGCGCTTCGCGCTCGGCGAGCGCTGACGGCGACGGCAGCGTCTCCACCGCGCGGTCGAGCAGGCCACGCGCTTCCAGCGCCGTCATGAAGCGGCTCTGATGCGCGATGTCGGCGAGGCCGCGCTTGCGGGCGATCGAAAGCGCCAGCGTCTGCTGGTAGTTGTTCGACAGCACCAGCGAGCCGACCTCGTCGGTCATCTCGGCCAGCAGCTTGTTGCGTGCCGGGCGCGTCAACGACCCCTTGCGCATGGCGGATGCCAGCGCGATCTTGATGTTGACCTCGACGTCGGAACAGTTGACGCCGCCCGAATTGTCGATGGCGTCGGAATTGCAGCGGCCGCCATTTAGGCCGAACTCGATGCGCGCCCGCTGCGTGACGCCGAGATTGGCGCCCTCGCCGATCACTTTCGCCCGGACATCGAGCGCGGTGATGCGAATGGCATCGTTGGCGCGGTCGCCGACCTCGGCATTGGTTTCGGTCGATGCCCGCAGATAGGTGCCGATGCCGCCGAACCACAGGAGATCGACCGGTGCCTTGAGGATGGCGGTCATGATCTCGACCGGCGTGGCGGTGGTCTTGGCCAGGCCGATCGCCGCCGCCGCCGCCGCCGGCAAGGTGATCGATTTCTGGTTGCGCGAGACGATGATGCCGCCTTCCGACAGTTTCGTCTTGTCATAGTCCTGCCAGCTCGAACGCGGCAGCGCGAACATGCGCTCGCGCTCGGCCATCGAGGCTGCCATGTCGGGATCGGGGTCGATGAAGATGTCGCGATGGTCGAAGGCGGCGATCAGCCGGGTTTTCGGCGACAAAAGCATGCCGTTGCCGAACACGTCGCCCGACATGTCGCCAACCCCGACGACCGTGAAGGACGAGGTCTGGATATCGCGGTTGATCTCGCGGAAATGCCGCTTGACCGCTTCCCAGGCGCCCTTGGCGGTGATGCCCATCTTTTTGTGGTCATAGCCGGCCGAGCCGCCGCTGGCGAAGGCGTCGTCGAGCCAGAAGCCGTGCTTCTCCGAGATCGCGTTGGCGGTGTCGGAGAAGGTCGCCGTGCCCTTGTCGGCGGCAACGACGAAATACGGATCGTCCGGGTCGCGTCTGATGACGCCGGCCGGCGGGATGACACCGTCGAGACCGATATTGTCGGTGATCGACAGCAGGCTGGAGACGAAATTCTTGTAGGCTGAGGTGCCGGCCTCGAAGATCGCGTCGCGACCGGCGCTCATCGGCAGCTTCTTCGGATAGAAGCCGCCCTTGGCCCCCACCGGCACGATGACGGCATTCTTGACCTGCTGTGCCTTGACTAGGCCGAGCACCTCGGTGCGGTAGTCCTGGGCGCGGTCGGACCAGCGCAGGCCGCCGCGCGCCACCGGACCGAAGCGCAGATGCAGGCCTTCGACCTCGGAACCGTAGACGAAGATCTCTCGCCACGGCCGCGGCGCCGGCAAGCCCTCGACCGCGTGCGAATCGAGTTTGATCGCCAGCGACTGGCCTTTCTCCTTCGTATCGGCAACGAAATGATTGGTGCGCAGCGAGGCTTCGATCAGATTGAGATAGCGCCGGATGATGGTGTCGTCATCAATGTTCGGCACATCCTCCAGCGCGTCCTTGATCTTGGCCTTGAGGTGCTTTGCGGCCACCACGCCTTCGGTCTCGGCTGTCGGGCCAAGCCGGGCGATGAACAGCGCATGCAGGCCCCGCGCGATGTCGGGATAGCGATTGAGCGCGGCGGCGATGAAATCCTGGCTTTGCGGGATGCCCACCTGCTGCAGATAGCGGCCATAGGCGCGCAGGATGGTGATCTCGCCCGACCACAAGCCGGCGGTCTGGGCAAGGCCGTTATAGCCGTCATTGTCGACATCGCCTCGCCAGACAGAGAGGAAAGCGTCCTCGAACAGCGCGCCGCCATCGGTCAGGTCGATCGGCTTGCCGTAGCTGTTCTCCAACTCCATGTCATGGATGAAGACCAAACTTGACTGGTCGTCGCCGACCTCGAAGGTGCGTTCGCTGATGACGCGGAAGCCGATGTTTTCCAGCACCGGCACCCGCCGCGACAGCGCCACCGGGCTGCCATGGTGATAGATTTTCAGCGCCGCCTGATGCGGTTTCTGCTCGGCATGACGATAATAATCGATGGCGATCGGATTGCCGGCGCTGATCTTGGCAATGCGCCTGGCATCGGCCAGCGCCACCGCCGCGCTGAACGAATCGCGGTAGCTTTCCGGCAGCCGCGCGGCAATCGCCTTCAAAGCCTGGTCGCCGCCACTGGCCTCGGCCGCATCGGAAAGGGCGTCCTCCCAGGTACGCACGATGTCGCGGATCGCCGCCTCTATCGTCGCTTGCTCGACCTTCGGCGTCTTGCCGCCGGAGCGGCCGATGATGAAGTGCACGCGCGCCAGCCCGCCCTCGGGAAAGGCCGGGTAGTAGGCCGACAGCCGGCCTTCGAATACGGTCTTCAGATACGAGCCGATCTTCTCGCGCACGACGCTGTCGTAACGGTCGCGTGGCACGAAGACGAGGATCGAGACGAAACGGTCGAACTGGTCGGCGCGCACCAGCGCCCGCACGCGTGGCCGCTCGACCAGGCCCAGAATGGCAGCGGCGTGCTTCCTCAGGATCGGCACCGGCACCTGGAACAATTCGTCGCGCGGATAGCTTTCCAGCACGTTGATCAGCGCCTTGCCGGAGTGATCGTGCCGGTCGAAGCCGGACTTGGCGATGATGGTTTCGGCCTTGGACCTGAGATACGGGATCTTCATCACCGAGCGCGTGTAGGCGGTCGAGGTGAACAGACCGACGATGCGCAATTCGCCCGCGAGCGTGCCCTTGGCGGTGTAGGTCTTGACGCCGATATAGTCGAGATAGATGCGGCGGTGCACGGAAGACTTGGCATTGGCCTTGGTGACGATCAGCGGCTCCGGCCCATGCAGGAAGGCGCGGATCTCCGGCGTCGTCGTCACCGCTTTGGTGCCGCGCCTGAGCACCAGCACGTCGGGGTCGGACAGGATGCCGAGGCCGGGCTTTTCAGCGCGCTCCAGCGTACCGCTTTCTTCGCCGCCGGTGTATTTGAACTCGCGCATGCCAAGGAAGGTGAAATTGTCGTCGCGCAGCCACTCCAGGAAGGCGAGGGCCTCGGCAACGCTCTTCTTGTCGAGCGGCACGGCCGTATAGCGGAATTCCGAGATCGCCTGATCGAGGCGGGCCAGCATCGGCCTCCAGTCGTGAACGGCGGCATGAACCTGGCCAAGGATCTTGCGCAGCCGCTCGCTCAATCCGCTCGCCTGCTCTGATGTCAGCCGCGGGATGTGGACATGGATGACGCTAAGCCGGTCGTGGCTGCCATCGTCCTTGGCGAAATTGCCGTCGCCGAGGATTTCTTCCACGCCGCCCTTGCCGTGGCGCACCACGATAACCGGATGGGTGACCAGGGTCGGTTCGCCCGATGTCTCGGTGATCTCGCCGAGGATGGAATCGAACAGGAACGGCATGTTGTCGTTGACGACTGTGACAACCGTCATCGGGCGGCCGTCTCGCACAACGCCCGAATCGGCATCGACGGCGACGACGCACTCGCCTTTCCTGTGAGTGGCGACTGCCTGGCCGGCGAGATCGGCAGCCCGCTCCAGGTCGGCCACATCGTAGGGAGCTATGTCTTCAGCTGGCGCGCGGGCGAGCAGATAGTCTGCAAGCCTGGCCGGCCTTTCCTCCGCTTTAATCGCTGCCGTGGCTTTTTTCTTCGGCTTGCTCGCGGATTTCACGCTGGCCATGACGCACGTCCCTCCCGTCGAATGCTTTTACGATTATGGTAGCAGATGACCGCTGTTTGGCGACAAAGGTTTGACGGCTTGCCAAGAATTATCGGAATTTGGCGACAAGATGCCGCGCAACGAGGAGAAATGACCCATGACCGGCAAAATCAGCGCGCTTGATCTTGGCCAGGGAGAGCTGAGCGAGGCGACAAAAACCTATTTCGCCAAATGCGAGGAGAAGCTCGGCCTCGTCCCCAACGTGCTCAAGGCCTATGCCTTCGACGACAGGAAGCTGCGCGCCTTCACCGACATGTACAACGATTTGATGCTGGGTGAGTCCGGGCTGACCAAGCTGGAACGCGAGATGATCGCGGTCGCCGTCTCCTCGATCAACCACTGCTATTATTGCCTGACCGCGCATGGCGCGGCGGTGCGCCAGCTCTCCGGCGATCCGGCGCTCGGCGAAATGATCGTGATGAATTTCCGCGCCGCCGATCTTTCGCCCAGGCAGACCGCAATGCTCGAATTCGCCGTCAAGTTGACTGAAGAGCCGGCCAAGATCGTCGAGGCAGACCGGGCCGCGCTGCGTCAGGCCGGCTTCACCGATCGCGACATCTGGGACATCGCCTCGACCGCTGCCTTCTTCAACATGTCGAACCGCGTGGCCGCGGCAATCGACATGCGCCCGAACGACGAATACCACGCCATGGCACGGTGAATTTGCTTTCTTCTCCCCTTTTTACGGGGAGAAGATGCCGGCAGGCAGGCGAGGGGCGGCACCAACATCCGTGAATGGAGGGCCAACTTTGCGCTGCCCCTCACCCGACCCTTCGGGCCACCTTCTCCCCGTAAACGGGGCGAGGGGAAGATCAGCGAGCAGCGATCGCCGCCGCGGCGCCGGCCATGGTCGTCGCGCTGACGCGGTTGGCGATCTTCATGGCGCGTTTGCTCTTCAAAAGCTTGCGCGCCTGTGATGCGGCGAGCACCCAGGCGAGATCGATGGCGACCAGCACCACGGCCATGGTCGCCGTCAGCTCGACCCAGCCGACGATGCTGACCGAAGCGAGGTCGATGATAGTCGGCAGCAGCGCCAGGTAGAACATCATGATCTTGGGATTGCCAAGCGTCACCGCCATGCCGGCGAAGAACAGCTTTGCCGGAGAATCCTCGCGCGGCATCTCGCCCTCTTTTGCATCGACAGGCGCGGTCCACATTTTCCAGGCGAGGTAAGCGAGATAGGCGACGCCGACCCATTTCACCACGACGAAGGCGAAATGGAAGGTCTGCGCCACGACAGCCAGGCCGAACACCGCCAGCGACAGCCAGATGCCCTCGCCGATCCACATGGCGAGCAGGAACGGAAACACGTCGCGAAACCCTTTCGAGATGACGCGCGCGACAAGCGCCGCGATCGAGGGACCGGGCGAACCGGCGGCAACGAACAGAGCGGCGGCGAAAATCAGGAGCGAGGTGGCGTGCATAACCGGGGTCTCTGGTTGAAAACCTTTGATTTCGGATATTAGCGCAAGTGGCTCGGCTGCGGTAGCACCGACAAAAGACCCTTGTCGGTCCAGCATCTCGCGGCTAGAAAGGCCGCCGCGAAACAATTTTGAGCGTCACTTTGCCTACGTAACCGCCGGTCTCGTCAACTCCCCCGACACACTGCATGACACCGCATTCGCGGTGTCTGTTTTCATTTTCATGTGTTCTTCTGGGCGGCGGTTCGAGACCGGTTTGGCACTGCTGAACCGTTGTTGCGCGCTGCCGCCCGTGACATCCGATTTCCGATCATAGCAAGCGACCGCCACGCCGCGCCCGCATGGGCATCTCGACATCGCCGGCCTGATGAACTTCCCGACGGGAAGGGCTTATCGGCATGTCTGGACTTCAGCGTATCCATTGGACGATCGCACCCCAAACCCCACCTCGGCCGCTCATCAGCTGCAATCGTTGCGGCACTGTGAAGGCCTATTGCAGCAGCGGGAAATTCCGCGTCAACGCCAACGGCAAACGCATCGACGTGTGGCTGATCTATCGCTGCATCGACTGCGACAACTCCTGGAATTTCGGCATTTTCGAGCGCTGCAACCGCCGCGACATCGACCCGGCGCTGCTGGCGGCGCTCGAACGCAACGATCCTGCACTCGCTCACCGTCATGCCTTCGATGTAATCGCGTTGCGCAACCGGATCGGGCGCGTCGAGGAGTTCTCCGATGTCAGCATTCACAAGCGCAGGCTCGGCGACACCCGGGAAGCCGCGACCGTGTTGGAGATCCAGCTTGGGCTGGAAATGCCGACATCGCTGCGACTCGACCGGCTGCTCGCTGGCGAACTCGGCATCTCGCGATCACGGCTTCAGGCGCTGGAAAAGAGGCGGCTGCTCATCGTTGACCCGGATGGCGCAAAGGCCCTGCGCAAGCCTACCCGCGCGGGAATCGCGATCCGCATCGATCTGGCCGGCGAGGCCGATCGGCAGGCCATCATCTCGGCTGCCGGTGGATGAACGAAAAAGGGGCGGAACACTGGTTGCTCCGCCCCTCTCGATTGTTGGGAAATAGAGAGCTTACGCCGCGCCGACCACCTTGGACGACTTCTCGAACCGCTTGCGCTCGTTCGGATCGAGATAGAGCTTGCGCAGCCGAATGGTCTTCGGCGTCACTTCGACCAGTTCATCGTCCTGGATCCAGGCCAGGGCGCGTTCCAGCGTCATGCGGATCGGCGGCGTCAGCTTGACCGCCTCGTCCTTGCCGGCGGCACGGATGTTGGTCAGCTTCTTGCCCTTGAGCACGTTCACTTCAAGATCATTGTCGCGGCTATGGATGCCGATGATCATGCCCTGATACACCTTGACGCCCGGATCGATGACCATCGGGCCGCGATCTTCCAGGTTCCACATCGCGTAGGCGACCGATTCGCCCTGTTCGTTGGAAATCAGCACGCCATTGGTGCGGCCCGGCAGCTCACCCTTGTAGGGCTCATAGGCGTGGAAGAGCCGGTTCATCACGGCGGTGCCGCGCGTGTCGGTCAAAAGCTCCGACTGGTAGCCGATCAGGCCACGGGTCGGCGCGTGGAAGACGATGCGCTGGCGATTGCCGCCGGACGGGCGCAGTTCGACCATCTCGGCCTTGCGCTCGGACATCTTCTGCACGACGACGCCGGCATGCTCCTCATCGACGTCGATGACGACTTCTTCGACCGGCTCCAGCAATTCGCCGTTCTCGCCCTTCTGCATGACGACGCGCGGACGCGACACGGCGATTTCAAAGCCTTCGCGGCGCATCGTCTCGATCAGCACGGCCAGCTGCAATTCGCCGCGGCCGGAGACGAAGAACGAATCCTTGTCGGGCGATTCCTCGATCTTCAGCGCGACATTGCCTTCGGCTTCGCGCAGCAGGCGGTCGCGGATGACGCGGCTGGTCACCTTGTCGCCTTCGGTGCCGGCCAGCGGACTATCATTGACCAGGAACGACATCGTCACGGTGGGCGGATCGATCGGCTGCGCATGCAGCGGTTCGCTCACGCTCGGGTCGCAGAACGTGTCGGCGACGGTGCCCTTCGACAGGCCGGCAATGGCGACGATGTCGCCCGCCTGCGCTTCTTCGATCGGCTGGCGCTCGAGGCCGCGGAAGGCCAGGATCTTCGAAATACGGCCGGTTTCGATCTGGGTACCGTCATGATGCAGCACCTTGACCGGCTGGTTGGCCTTCAGCGTGCCGCTCTCGATACGGCCGGTGATGATGCGGCCGAGGAACGGATTGGCTTCCAGGATGGTGCCGATCATGCGGAACGGGCCGGGATGAACGGTCGGCTCCGGCACATGCTTGATGACGAGGTCGAACAGCGGTCCCAGCTGCTGGTCCTTGGGTCCTTCCGGATTTTCCGAAACCCAGCCATCGCGGCCTGAACCGTACAGAATCGGGAAGTCGAGCTGCTCGTCGGTGGCGTCGAGCGCCGCGAAAAGGTCGAACACCTCGTTGACCACCTCGACGTGACGGGCGTCCGGACGGTCGATTTTGTTGATGACGACGATCGGCTTCAGGCCGACCTTGAGCGCCTTGCCGACGACGAACTTGGTTTGCGGCATCGGCCCTTCGGCTGCGTCGACCAGCACGATGGCTGAGTCCACCATCGACAGGATGCGTTCGACCTCGCCACCGAAATCGGCGTGGCCGGGGGTGTCGACGATGTTGATGCGGGTATCCTTCCAGTCGACCGAAGTCGCCTTGGCCAGGATGGTGATGCCGCGTTCCTTTTCGAGGTCGTTGGAATCCATGGCGCGCTCGGCGACGCGCTGATTGTCTCGGAAGGAGCCGGACTGCTTCAAAAGCTGGTCGACCAGGGTGGTCTTTCCATGGTCGACGTGCGCGATGATCGCGATATTACGGATTTTCATGTTCTGGTCTCGGAAGCGTTGCAGGCAGCAGGCCAAAAGGCGCTGCCTCTTTCGGTTGCGCGGCTCATACAGGGTTTTTCGCAGTTGCGAAAGAGGAGGAGCGTCACCAAATACTCATCAAATCTTAAGCATCTGCGTGTGAGATGATTTTGTTAACCAAGGCGGGAACCCTTTGGGGCCCGGGCAGTTCAAACGTCATGACCGATAAACTCAACCGATTCTGGCCGCTCATCGCGTCTGTTGCCTTCGCCGTCCTGCTGGCGGCCAACGCCGCGCAGTCGGCCGCGACGATGAAGGAATCACGGCCTGCCTTGCCGTCAGAGGCACAGTCGGCCGAGCAGATTTTCGCCGACGCACCAGACGGCGTCGACCCGATGGTGACCGGCCCGGTCAGCGCCGCCTTCAAGCAGCGCCAGGACGCCGCCAACTGCGACAGCGCCGTCTGGCCGAATATCCCCATGGTCTGCTACCCGGACTAGTCAGCGCTTCACCCCCCGCCCCGTCTCGCCAGCTTCGCTTTGCGAAGCCGCCGCCGACCTTCCCCACTAGGGGGAGGGTTGAGAAGCGCGCTTACGCCGACCGCACCGGGTCGAGCGTCACCTTGTAGAGTTCGTTGTCGTCGCGATCCATCAGCCGCACCGTCATCTGCTCGCTGGCGCCTGAAATATCGACGAGCCCGAAGAATTGCAGCCCGGCCGAGGGCGGCAGGTTCTGTCCCTGTTCGGCGGTCGGCGCCTTGATGAACTTCAGCTCCGGACCGAACGTCATGTCGAAATCGTTGGGACCGAACGTGCCGGCATGGATCGGACCCGAGACGAATTCCCAGAACGGATTGAACTCCTGGAACTGCGCCTTGTCCGGGTTGTAATAATGCGCGGCCGTGTAATGCACATCTGCGGTGAGCCAGACGGTGTTGCTGATGCCGGCATTCTTTATGAAGCGCAGCAGGTCGGCGATCTCGAGCTCGCGTCCCTTGGCCGGGCCGTTGTCGCCGTTGGCGACCGCCTCGGCGCCGACCTTCTTGGCACCGTCGTCCCACACGATGAGGCCTAGCGGCATGTCGGCTGCAATGATTTTCCAGGTCGCCTTCGAATTTGCCAGCTCCCGCTTCAGCCATTTCGTCTGCTGTTCGCCGAGCATGCGCGATTGCGGCGTCATCTCATCCTGCATGTCGGGACCATTGGGGCCGCGATAGGAGCGCATGTCGAGGAAGAACACGTCGAGCAGCGGCCCATAAGCGATCTTGCGATAGACGCGGCCGGGCTCGGACGGTTCGTAGCGGATCGTCGTCATCTCGTGGAAAGCCCGCGCCGCGCGGGCCGCCAGCACGTGGATGGATTTTTCCGTGTAGCGGTTGTCGGCGCTGAGGTCCTTCGAATCCGACCAATTGTTCAGCACTTCGTGGTCGTCCCACTGGTAGAAGGTCGGGCAGATGGCGCTCAGGCCGAGCACGTTCCTGTCCATCATGTTGTATTTCCACTGGTCCCGGTACTCGTCCAGCGTTTCGGCGACCTTGCGCTTGCCGTCGATCAGCACGACGTTCTTCCACTTGCCGCCGCCGGGCAGGTCGACCTCGTCCTTCATGGCGCCGTCGGCATAGATGGTGTCGCCTGAATGCAGGAAGAAGTCGGGCGTGTGCTTGCCGATCGTGGCGTAGGTCTTCATGCCGGTCTCATCGATGCCCCAGCCCTGGCCGGCGGTGTCGCCGGACCAGGCAAAGCGGATGTCGCGCTTCGAGGCTGGCGCCGTCCTGAAACGGCCGGTGATCGGCTCCGAAACGGCGTTGATGTCGGCGAGATCGGCCGATGTCATGCGGTAGAAGATATCCTGGTCCGAAGCGAGGTCGGTGAGCAGCCGCTTGACCGTGTAATCGCTGGCCGGCGACGTATCGAGCGGCGCCAGGCGGGTCGCATTGGTGAAATTCTCCGTCGACGACATCTCGAACATGACGCGCGACGGTCGGTCGGTGCGCGTCCACACCACGCCGCTGGTGGCGTCGACATCTCCCGACTGGACGCCATGGGTGAAGGAAGGCCGCTGGTTGGCGCGCGAATAATAGGGTAGCGCCAGGCCGGAAACGCCGGCCAGGCCAACGGCACCGGCGGAAGTGACGAAAGCACGGCGGGTCATCGAAAGCTTGTTCACGGCTGTCTCCTGGATGGCTTGAACGGTGCCACCAAAATCCAGCGTCAATGTTTCAGGCGCATCTCGGGATGATGAAGGTTTGATAACAATGAACAGGGTAATCTCCCCCCTCGAGGGGGAGATGTCGCCGAAGGCGACAGAGGGGGTCGCCGCGCGTGGAGCGCTAACCTCCTTCTATCGCAAGAGGCCGAGCCCAGTCGGACCGACCCCCCTCTGGCCGCTTCGCGGCCATCTCCCCCTCTCGGGGGGAGATTAGCGTCGCGCCTAAGCCGCTTGCGGCTCCGGATCGAACGCCGGCTTGCTGGTGTTGATCAGCAGCGAGATACAGGCGGCGGCGATTGCCGTCATGCCGGCGATCAGGAACGCCAGTTCGTAATTGCCCTGCAATTCGCGCATGGTGCCGCCAAAGGCGGCGGCAGCGGCCGCACCGATCTGGTGCCCGGCGACGATCCAGCCGAACACGATCGGCCCACTGCGATCGCCGAACGCCTCGTTGGCGAGCCGCAGCGTCGGCGGCACGGTGGCGATCCAGTCGAGGCCGTAGAGCACGGCGAAGATGATCAAGCTGGTGGCCGAGAAGCCGGAATAGGGCAGATAGATCAGCGACAGGCCACGAATGCCGTAATAGACGCCGAGCAGCTTGCGCGGATCGTAGCGGTCGGTGAGCCAGCCCGACAACGTCGTGCCGATCAGGTCGAAGATGCCCATCATCGACAGCAGGCCGGCGGCCTGCACTTCGCCGATGCCCATGTCGCCGCAGAACGCGATAAGATGCGTGCCGACCAGCCCGTTGGTGGTGAAGCCGCAGACGAAGAAGGTGGCGAACAGATAC
>NZ_RZTF01000094.1:0-2159 GCF_004023175.1 Mesorhizobium sp. M7A.F.Ca.MR.362.00.0.0 | reverse complement strand
GATACCAGAACACCCGCGTGCCGGCGGCACGGCGCAGCGTCGAGAACGTATGCGCAAGAAAATTGCCCTGTGACGCAGGCGGAGTGGGCGGCACGTCGTCAGCCTCGGCGCCGTAGCGCACCATGCCGATCGATGCCGGCCGCTCCGGCACCAGCAGCCAGACCAGCGGTATCAGGGCAGCGGTCGCGATCGCGACCGCAATGACAACCGGCTGCCAGCCGCCCGACTGCGCCAGCGCGGCGATCAGCGGCAGGAACACCAGCATGCCCGAGGCGCTGGAGGCCGACATCAATCCCATGACAAGCCCGCGATTGGTCTTGAACCACCGGTTGACGATGGTCGCGCCGAGCACGCTGGCGACAGCACCGGAACCAATGCCCGAGAACACGCCCCAGGTGATGAACAGATGCCACGGCTTGGTCATCAGCAGGCTGAGCGCGGTCGAGCCCGACATCACCACCAGCGAGGCCAGCAGCGTGCGGCGCAGTCCGATCCGTTCCATCAGCGCTGCGGCAAATGGCCCCGTGAGGCCATAAAGCAGGATGCCGACGCCGGCCGCCAGCGAGATGATGTCGCGCCGCCAGCCAAAACTGTTCTCAAGCGGCAACATCATGACGGCGGGCGCGGACCGCAGGCCGGCCGCGACCAGCAGGCTAAGGAAGATGACGCCAACCACGACGAAAGCGTAGCGCTGGCCAAATGGGCGGGATTGAGCTATCATGTTACTGACCGGTACGTTGCAGGTTGGGAGCATGTATACGTACCGATCGGTAACATTGTCAATCGAGTCACACGATGCCAACCGACAAAAATATTGATCTGACCATCAGCGACGATCATGCGTCGGCGCCGCCGAAAGCAGCCAAGAAGATACTCGATGTGGCGTATGACCTGTTCTACCGGCGCGGTATCAGGGCGATCGGCGTCGACGAGATCGTCAAACGTGCCGGCGTCACCAAGCCCAGCCTCTATCGCAGCTTTCCGTCCAAGGATGAACTGGCCGCCTCCTATCTCAGGCAGTACGATCTTGAATATTGGGAGCGTTTCGACGAGGCGGTTGCGGCTCATCCCGGCGACCCGCGCGCACAGATCAAGGCTTTCCTGACCCGCATCGGCAAGCGCACGCAAGTGGCGGACTATCGCGGCTGCGGCATGACCAACGCGGCGGTCGAATATCCCGACCACAGCCATCCGGCCCGTGTGGTCAGCGAGGCCAACAAGCAGGAATTGCGCCGCCGCCTGCGCGCCATGGCGGTTGCGATGGGCGCGCAAGACCCTGACACGCTCGGCGACGGCCTGCTGCTGCTGATCGAAGGCGCCTATATCAGTGGCCAGCTGTTCGGGCTCGGCGGCCCGGCGCAAGCGGTCGCCCGCAACGCGGACCTGCTGATTGAAGCGAGCTTGAAGAAATAACGTTTGGCGCTACGCTGCGGCAGCTTGCAACGGAGATTGACCGCCATGCGTGCCATTCTGATCCCGCTTGTTCTGGTCGGTCTGGGTCAGGCTGCGCAAGCCGACGGCATTTCCAGCGCCTACACCGATCTGGATTCGAAAAAGGATTGCGTGACCTACGCGCAGGCCGAGGAAGGCGACGGCGACTGGGCCGAACTCGCCTGTTCGGGCTATCGCGGCTATCCCGTACTGATAGCCTATGACGATGCCCGTGAATCGCTGTTCTACGGCTTTCCCCCCGGCGGCGACATGACAACGGTCTGGGAGAGCTTTTCGGGTTTCAATTCGTCCGGAGCCAAGATCGAATGGCGCATCGAAACCACCGGCGACAAGGCTGTGCCGTATGCAGCCATCCATCGCCGCTCGATCAGCAATCCCGAGGACGAGAAAAAGCCGACCGAGGTGCTGCTCGTCGCCAAGGTCGGCCAGATGGACGCCCGCGACGGCTGCACCGTCGGCCTGGTGCTGGCCACCGGCAATCCCACCGCCAACGATCAGGCGCGCAAGCTTGCCGACGACAAGGCACGCACCTTCGCCTGCGGCAAGGACAGGCGCACTGTCATCGGCAATGTGCCGGCTTTCGGCCGGGTGGATAACTGAGCACGGCGGAGATTGGGCATCGCACCCGTAGCTTCGTCATCCACGGGCGGAGCAAGGAGCGTAGCGACGCAGCGCAGACCCGAGGATCCATGCCGTGATGTTCGAGT
>NZ_RZTF01000950.1:0-361 GCF_004023175.1 Mesorhizobium sp. M7A.F.Ca.MR.362.00.0.0 | reverse complement strand
ATAATACGCTTCCTGACGGCCGCTGATGACACGGATCTCAGTCTTCAGCACCTCCTCGGCGCGGTGAATGAAATCAGGGCCATTGACCGCCTCGCGGGCCGCGGCGGTGGCCAGCACATACATCTGCTCGGCGCCGGCTTGGTCGGAAAGCGCGCGAAAGCGACGGAACTCTTCCATCGAGCGCGTCACCGCCTCGGCGTCGAGCTTGCCGGTCGAAACGATGCCCCGGCCGAGACCGGCCAGCATCTTTTCGTTGAACAGCATGGTCGGCGAGCGCGCCAGCCCCTCATAGACGACGAGGCGGATCGAGTTCGATCCGATGTCGATGATGGACAGCGGTCGGCGGTCCTGCAGCCGGCCC
>NZ_RZTF01000949.1:0-361 GCF_004023175.1 Mesorhizobium sp. M7A.F.Ca.MR.362.00.0.0 | reverse complement strand
GCCAGGGCGCGGTGCGCGTCACCCAGCTCGACATCCGGCCGCAGCCGCCGGAAAAGGAAGACAAGCTGTCGGTCTGGCCATACTGGGCGACCAAGATGCGCACGTCATCCTCGCAGGCCGAAGGCGCCGAGCGCGAATTCCAGGTGGCGACGCTTGAATTCATCGGCGAAAACGGCCAGCTGACCGGGGTCAAATGCTGCGAAGTCGACGAAAAGCGCAAGCCGATCGCCGGCACCGAATTCGTCATCCGCGCCGATCTCGCGTTCATCGCCATCGGCTTTGCCGGGCCAGCCGCTCGCGGGCCGGTGTCGGAACTGGCCGGCCAGATGAAGATCGCCATTGACAGCCGCCGCTCGAAGAA
>NZ_RZTF01000948.1:0-366 GCF_004023175.1 Mesorhizobium sp. M7A.F.Ca.MR.362.00.0.0 | reverse complement strand
TCTCGGCAAGCTCGCCGACGAAGGCGAACTCACCGCCGTCGCGGGGAGCGGTAGGACGCAAGACGACATTCGGCATCGGCGAGATCCGGCACATTGACAATCTCTTGGTTGGCGTCTGGCTCCCTCGACTTGAACAAGGCATCCTGTAGACAGCCGAGTTGTCGGCCGAAGCGTCCAGGACCTCCGAAAGGTTGCTCACTGTGGTCTGAAATGATGCGAGAAGACGAGCGAAATTTCGCGTCCTGTTAAATCCGTCCACACCGGCCTAGGCGCGCTAAGCCGTTGATTCAGTGACGCCTGAACTGGTGCAACGGCCGACCGTTTTGAGAAGTAGAACGAGTTTGCGACAAGGCCGCAAATGAAGCC
>NZ_RZTF01000947.1:0-366 GCF_004023175.1 Mesorhizobium sp. M7A.F.Ca.MR.362.00.0.0 | reverse complement strand
GGGCCGTAGCTCGCGCCCGCCGTTCTTGAAATCGCCGACCAGTTCCTTTTTCTTCGTATCGACCGAGATGGCGGGTTGCCCGGTCGTCTGGAACTGCTTGATCTTCTGATTGATGTGCTCGAATTGGGCATCGCGGTCAGGATGCGAAGCACCTTCCAGGGTCTTTCTGTTGGCCTGGAGACTAAAGCCGAGCTTGCGCAGCAACCGGCCAACCAATTTCTGACTGGCAGTGAAACCGCGCTCAGCCAGCGCGCTGGCGAGGTGCCGCTGACTTCTGCTCACCCACAGCAAGGCCGCTTCCGGATCACCGCGCGTCGCCGATTGCACAAGATCTTCCAGTGCGCCCAGAAGCCCCGGCTCCGTCTC
>NZ_RZTF01000946.1:0-368 GCF_004023175.1 Mesorhizobium sp. M7A.F.Ca.MR.362.00.0.0 | reverse complement strand
GAGCGATTTCTCCGGCCCGGTATCTTTCTGGCCGTACTGGAAAACGCGCTTCAGAACCTGGTCGTCTGGCGGCTTCGGCGGTTCCGGAGCCGGCTTTTGTTCAGGCGGCTTTTCAGCCTTCTTTTCAGGTGTCGGCTCAGGTGGCTTTGGAGCAGGTTTCGGCTTGGGCTTCTCGGGTGGCGGCACGATCGCGACATTGACGGGCTGTTCCTGCTGAACCGGCTGCTGCTCGGGTCTCGGCAGGCCATAGACCAGAAACGCCGCGATGAGCGCATGCAGGATCAGCGATGCGGGCAAAGCCCACAGCAGATGCCGCCGCCGTTCTCCTGTCTCGCCCTTCATCCTCACCGATGTGGAATGAAATAGCG
>NZ_RZTF01000945.1:0-370 GCF_004023175.1 Mesorhizobium sp. M7A.F.Ca.MR.362.00.0.0 | reverse complement strand
GAAATATTCATTTTTTGTGAGGTTAAAATTCTTCTTTAACATCATAAAACAGAAAGGGGATAAAATATAAAAAGAGGATTGCCAAAATGGCAATCCTCTTTCCAAAAAACAATGAAACAAATTATTGAAGCAATTGTAGTACGCCTTGTGGCTGTTGGTTTGCTTGAGCAAGCATTGATTGAGCTGCTTGAGCAAGGATAGAGTTTTTCGTTTGGTTCATCATTTCTTTCGCCATGTCTACGTCACGAACGCGAGATTCAGCAGCAGTCAAGTTCTCAGAAGAAGTATCCAAGTTGTTGATTGTGTGCTCTAGGCGGTTTTGTAATGCTCCAAGGTTTGAACGTTGTGTGGAAACTGTTTTGATTGCTTC
>NZ_RZTF01000944.1:0-374 GCF_004023175.1 Mesorhizobium sp. M7A.F.Ca.MR.362.00.0.0 | reverse complement strand
CCTGATGATACACGCTGCCAAACATGTCATTCTCCATCTCGCCATCCGGTCGTTTCAAAAGCGAGCTCAACATGTGGAAATCTGGCGGATCGCCTTGGTACCCACGCCGAACAGCAGCAGATCGGCCTTGGTCCACAAGAGATAACAGCCGAGCAAGGTCAGTGGCATGGCGAGGGCCGCGAAGGAGCCGCCCGACCAGACCTCAGGCAAAGCACGGCCGAGGGCCACTGTCGTCGCCAGCATTGCAGGCAACCGGCTGGCGAGCACCGCACTGCGGAACGGATCGGGCCAAGCGGCCGGCCACATCGGAATTGGCGTGCCGGGCCTGTGGAAGGTGCTGCCGAATTTGCCGAGCGCATGCAGCAGGCCGGAGG
>NZ_RZTF01000943.1:0-377 GCF_004023175.1 Mesorhizobium sp. M7A.F.Ca.MR.362.00.0.0 | reverse complement strand
GTATTTAGACTACGTCCAAGATCATCCAAAAACGCTCTTGAAACATCCGCTCCTTGCTTGCCAATCTGCACGGTTGAGTTCAAGGCTTGTTGGCCGAGTCGGTTTGCTTCTTTCGCCATACCTGGCACAAATGGAAGGCCGGCGAAAATGTTCTGGGTTAGGCTTGCTTGGCGCTGCTGGTCTGTGAGTTCGTTTCCGAACATGTCTTTGCCGGTTACGTATTCGGACAGGCCGTTGGCGGAAAGGAGGCCGTAGATGCCCATTTCGGTTTTTTCTAGGGTGCTGAAGGCTTTTACGTTTTTGTAGGTGCTCATGGCATTTTCGGCGGCGCTGATTCCTTTTGTTGCCGAATAGATGCCTTTGCCGCCTTTGACGGC
>NZ_RZTF01000942.1:0-377 GCF_004023175.1 Mesorhizobium sp. M7A.F.Ca.MR.362.00.0.0 | reverse complement strand
GTGGAACCAAGCTGCCCGGTCGACCATCCAGATCGCGGTCTTCAATGCCAGCTCGCCTTGGAACCGGCCTTTCAGCAATTGGCTGAGCGGGCAGCGGAATCCGGCTGGACCGAGGACGAGATAGCCTACGCGCTCCTCGAGCTCGCCGGCTCGCGCCTCAAGAGCAACTCCGCCAATCGCGAGACTGAGAGGGCGATCGACCGGGCCAGGGCAACGAGATGAGCGGCACCTTCGAGAAGCTTCGCCTGACCCGATAGGAACGTCGCCGCGCCAATCAGTTTGGCGGTGAAGGCTGACCCCGGCCGAGTCGGGCAGGCGAGCGGCAGTGCTGAAATAAGGGCGTGAGAATCCATGGCGATCTTGCGCATGGCGAACTC
>NZ_RZTF01000941.1:0-379 GCF_004023175.1 Mesorhizobium sp. M7A.F.Ca.MR.362.00.0.0 | reverse complement strand
AGGCAGCACAGTGACCCTTTGAACCTGATCCGGATCATGCCGGCGAAGGGACGGGTCTGACGCCTCTCTCCTTTGCCGGCCTCAAACAAGTGGCCGCAATGACACCCGAAAAATCAACGACCACGGCCCGGCATTCAGCGCTCACGCCTAAACTTTCGACGTTGACCCACCTATGCGCCCTTTCGGTGCTGCCGTTGAACGTCTTTCTGCCATCACTGGCGAATATCGCGCAGGATTTCCGCGCCGATTATGCTCTCGTGAGCCTGTCGTTAGCCGGTTACGCGATAGTGGCCGTCGCATTGGAACTGATCATGGGTCCGCTATCCGATCGGTTCGGGCGTCGGCCGATCGTCATGGTCAGTCTTGCCACGTTCACGAT
>NZ_RZTF01000093.1:0-18594 GCF_004023175.1 Mesorhizobium sp. M7A.F.Ca.MR.362.00.0.0 | reverse complement strand
GGATCAGCCTTATGCCCATATAGTTCAGCGAATTGCTGGCCGACATGATGCGGTAGGCGTCGAGCTTGGTCTGGCGGTAGCGCTGGTTGTCATGCGCGAACAGCGTGCGCTCATGCTCCTCATTGGCGAAGGCCTGGACGACGCGCATGCCGCCGACATTCTCCTCGATGCGGACGTTGAAATCGCCGACACGCCGGTACAGCGCCTGCCAGTTGCGCTCCATGCGGTCGCCGTAGCGCATCGTCACCCAGGCGATCAGAGGCACGATCACCGCCGTGATCAGCGCCAGATGCATGTTGACCGTGAACATCAGCACGAAGGCGCCGGCGAAGGTCATGATGGCGATGAACAGGTCCTCGGGGCCGTGATGGGCGATCTCGCCGATCTCCTCGAGGTCCTTGGTGACACGGCCGACGAGATGGCCGGTCTTGTGATTGTCGTAGAAGCGGAACGACAGCTTCTGCAAATGGTCGAAACTCTTGCGCCGCATCTCGGTCTCGATGTTGATGCCGAGCATGTGACCCCAATAGGTGACGACCGCCATCAGCACGGTGTTGAGCAGGTAAATCACCAGCAGCCCGGCAGACGCGATGATGATCAAGGTCCAGTCCTGCTGCGGCAGCAGCTGGTCGACGAAGGTGCGGACCGCCATGGGAAAGCCGAGTTCAAGCAGGCCGGCCAGCACCGCGCAGGAGAAGTCGAGCGCGAACAGCCCCTTCCAGGGCGCGTAGTAGGAAAGGAAACGTCTGATCATCGAGGTGAACCGCAAGCTGTCTTGACGGGCGCGGTGAGCGCGCCGGCCGTCATCGGTGGGCGCTGCTTACAATCGGCAGCGCAAGGGCGGCAATATGCCAGGACGGACTTCATTGCCTGCCTTTCCACATCAGCGCCATGAAATAGGGGCCGCCGACGAAGGCGGCGATGAGGCCGGCCGGCACTTGCCAGGGAAAGATCAGCGTCCGCCCTGCCCAGTCGGCGGCAACGAGGATCAGCCCGCCTGTCATGGCCGAGGCCAGAAGCTGCGGCACGGCGCGGCGGAAGCCGAGCATGCGTGCGAGGTGCGGCGCCATCAGGCCGACGAAGCTCAGCGGGCCGATGACCAATGTCGCGGTTGCGGTGGCCAATGCGGTGAGCGCAAGCAATGTGGCGCGAACACGTCCCAGTCGCAGGCCAAGGCCACGCGCGGCGGTTTCGCCGAGCGGCAGTATATCGAGCCAGCGCGCGGTCAGCGGCGCCAGCGCGAGGACGGTGACCGCGACCGTTGCGGCGGTGAAGGCATCCGTTGGCGTTGCGCGATAGGTCGATCCCGACAGCCAGGCGAGCAGGAAGTCCATGCGCGGATCGCCGCTGGCCAGAAGCAGCGCGGCGAAGGCGGACGCGACCGTCGCCACGGCGACGCCGGCAAGCAGCAGCCGCTCGGGCGACAGGGCATTGCGCCGCCCGACCAGCACGACGATCGCCAGCGCCAGCAAGGCGCCCGCCAAGGCCGCGCCGAGCATTGTTGAGCGGTCGAAGCTGTCGCTGAGCAGCAGCAGCGCCAGCACGCCGAAAGAGGCGCCGCCGGAAATGCCCAGGACCTCGGGTGCGGCCATCGGGTTGCCGGTCATGCGCTGCATCAGCGTGCCGGCGACGGCGAGCAGGACGCCCGCCGACAGGGCGACGACGACGCGAGGCGCGCGCAGGGCAAGCAGCTCGGTCAAATCCGCGGATGCGATCCAGTGCCAACCGCCTGCGCCACGGCCAAAGCCGATGGCGAGGACAACCGCGAGGATGAGCGCCAGCAGGCCCGCGATCAAGGGCAGGCCGTTTGTCGGCAGGCGTATCGACGACACCATGTCGGCCTGCCTTTCGGGGGTGGTTCGCATTCGCGGCAACAGGAACAGCAGCAGCGGCGCGCCGAGCAAAGCGGTCGCGGTGCCGGCGGGGATTTCGCCGGTGAACGGCAGATGCTGCACCAGGCGGTCGGTGAGCCAGAGCAGGGCACCGCCGACCAGCGGCGACCAGACCAGACGGCGGCCAAGCGTGCGCGCTCCGGCCAGCCGCGCCAGCGCCGGGGCGGCGAGCGCCACGAAACCGATGACGCCCACCTCGGCGACGACCAGCGCGCTAAGCGAGACGGCGACTGTCATGCCGGCAAGGCGGATGACGGCCGGCCGGGTGCCGAGCGATGCCGCGCCGTCGTCGCTGAGGTCGAGCAGGCGTAGCGGTCGCCAGAGCAGGAGCGCGGCGCAGATGCCGGCCAGCAGCCACGGCGCCAGAACAACGACCGCCGCGTCGCCATTCTGCACCAGCGAGCCGCTCTGCCAGATGAACAGCTCCTCGGTGTATTCGCGGTTGAGCGCCATCAGCAGCGCGCCGGCCGAACCGAAAGTGAGGCTGACGACGAGGCCGGCGATGATGATCGACACTGGCGAAAAGCTGCGCCCGCGCGCTAGTGCGAAAACGGCTGATGTGGCGAGCGCGCCGCCAGCCAGCGCCACGCCTTCGCGGCCACCTTCCAGCAACCATGGTGCGTAGAGAGTGGCGGCCGCCAATGCGAGGCTCGCTCCGGCATTGGTGCCGATCGTGGTCGGCTCGGCCAGCGGGTTGCGCAGCACATGCTGCATGACGACACCGGCGAGACCAAGTGCCGCGCCGGCTAGCATGCTGACGGCGACACGCGGCAGGAAGGCATAGCGATACAGCAACTGCGCTGGATCGGATGTGTCGGGAGCGGTGAGCGCATGCCACCACAAGTGCGTCGGGAAAAGGTTGATGAGATCGAAGATGGTCAGCATCAGTGCCAGGCTCGCGGGCACGGCCACCAGCAGGATGAGCGCGCCGATGCCGTCGCGCTGTCGCGGCAGGGACATTGCCTGAGCGATCATGCCGCTGCCACGAATTCGGCGAAACGCGCGGCAGCAGTGAGACCGCCGAACGGCCAGACTGGCGGAATCGTCCGCACCTGGCCGTTCCGGACGCAGGGCAGATTGGCCCAGAGTGAGCTGCGGGCGATCCTGATCCTGACGTGCGGCGGGATCGGATCGAGCGAGATCAGTTGCGCCTCGCCGACGGCGACCAGTTCCTCGATGCCGACCGTCGAAAAACCCCATTCATTGGTGGCGCCGGTCCAGGCGTTGACGAGGCCGAGCCGGTCGAGGACATCCTGCAGCAGGCTGCCGGCGCCGTAGACGCGGACATGGCGATCGTCGAACATGCTGACGACGCAGACCGGTTTTTGCACCGCCCGCTCCAGCCTGGCACGTGCTTGGGCGATCGAGGCTTCGGTGCGCCCGACAAGGTTTTCTGCTTCCGTCCTGCGGCCAAGCATGTCGCCGAGCTGCAGCGTCACCTGTTGCGCCTGCGCGTAAGGTGGAGCCTTGCCGCTGTAGAACGGCACGTTGAAGGTCGGCGCCAATCTGGTGAAGCTGTTCTCGTCCAAGCCATAGCCATAGGCGCCGACGATCAGGTCGGGCCGCAGTTCCCGAAGCAGTTCGAGATTGGGCTCGCTGCGCGATCCCAGGTCGATGGTGGCCTGCGGCAGCGCCGGGCCCTGCACCCAGTCGCCGTAACCCCTGGTGTCGCCGACGGCGAGCGGCGACAGGCCGAGCGAGACCACCAGTTCGGCCGATGTCCATTCCAGGCAGACGACGCGGGCAGGTGCCGCGCGTGCCATGCCGCCCGGCAAAGCGAGGCCGGTCGCGGCGAGGCCGGCAAGATACTGGCGCCGTGTCAGCGCCGCCATTTTGGGCCGGCCCGCCACATTGCTTCTACCATGTATATTTCACCGAACCGTTGATCCTGCGGCCTTCGCCGTAGAAGCAGCCGAAGCCCGAGGAGAAGCAGGAGGCGACGTAGCGTTTGTCGAACAGATTGCTGGCATTGAGGCTGAGCGTGGCGTTCTGCCAGGCGTAATGCACCGCCGCATCGGCGAGCACGACCGACGGAACCTTGAAGCTGTTGGCGTCGTCGCCATAGGTCGAGCCGACATAGCGGACGCCGGCACCGAGGCCGAGACCTTCGAGCTTGCCGCTCATGAAGGTGTAATTGGCCCAAAGCGATGCGGAATGGGCCGGCACGCCGAAGGGCATGTTGCCCTCGTTGCTGACCCAGACGCCGTTGACGTCTTCGACAGCGGTCGCCTTGGTGATCTTGGTGTCGAGGTAGGTGTAGGCCGCTCTCAGATCGAGGCCCGCATCCAGGCTCGCCACGGCTTCCAGTTCCACGCCGCGCGAACGGATCTCACCGGTCTGGAACAGATCGTTGGGTGAGCCCTCATTACCGGAACGCACGACATTCTGCCGGGTCAGGTCGAAGGCCGAGACCGTGATGAACGAGTTCCAGCCGGTCGGCTGGTATTTCAGCCCGATCTCGTACTGCCTGCCGGTCTCGGGCACGAACAGATTGCCGTCGCTGTCGGCGCCGGCCACGGGCTGGAACGATTCGGAGTAGCTGACATAGGGCGCAAGCCCGTTGTCGGCGAGATAGACGAGCCCCGCCCGGCTGGTGAAGGCGTTGTCCTTCTGCTCGGGAATGTAGCCGCCGGCCAGATTGTCGTAGACCTTGGCGTCCGACCAATCCTGGCGGCCGCCAAGGGTCAGCCGCCAGTTGCCGAGCTTTACCTGGTCCTGCGCATAGAGACCGACTTGCTGCTGGGTGGTGTCGGTATCGGTGTAGGGCGTCAGATCGGTGATCGGGTACCCGTAAACCGGATCGAAGACGTTGAAACCGTCCTCGACGGTCCCTTCCGAGGCATAGTCGCGGTAAGTATAGCGTTTGTAGTCGAGGCCGACGAGCAGCGTGTGGGCGAGCGGCCCGGTGTCGAAATCGGCTTGTGCCTGGTTGTCGATGGTGACGCCGCTGAGTTTGGTGCCGCCGGCATCTGCATAACGGTAGTAGTCGCCGCTTGAAGGTTCCAGGCCGTTCGAGTCCGTCAGTCCGCCACCAAAGACGCCTTCCTCGGTGTGGGTAAGGTGGACGTAGCGGGCATGCTGTCGAACCTGCCAGGTTTCGTTGAAACGGTGATCGAATTCGTAGCCGATCGAAGCCTGGTCGTTGTTGTAGGAGTCGAAGCCGGGTTCGCCGACGAACATGCTGTTCGGCAGGTACTTGCCGTCCTTGCCCGGTATGACCGTGCCGTAGGCAGGCAGATACTGCATCGCCCAGCCCGAGCGATCGCGCTGATAGTTGGCGAGGATGGTCAGGCTGGTGTCGGCATCGGGCTGCCAGGTGATCGCCGGCGCGATGAAGATGCGGTCGTCCTTGACGAAATCGGTCTGCGTGTCGCCCATGTGAGCGGCACCGGTGAGACGAAACAGCAGCGACTTGTCGGCGTTCACCGCGCCGCTGAAATCGAACTTGCCTTCATACCGGTTGAAGCTGCCACCACCGAATTCGACCTCGCGCAGGTTTTCCTCGGTTGGCCGCTTGCTGACATAGTTGATGATGCCGCCGGGGCTTGCCTGGCCATAAAGCACCGACGCCGGTCCGCGCAGCACCTCGTAGCGTTCCGCGCCATAGGAATCGAGTGCGGTGAACAGTGTGAAATTGCTCTCCTTGAGCTGCAGCCCGTCCCTGTAGAAGACGCCGCTGGCGTTCGAAATGCCGCGCAACTGCAGGCCGAGGCCGCGATTGTCGGTGCCGTAGAGATTGCCGGTGGCGCCGGGTGTGTAGCGCAACGCGCTGTTCAGGCTGTCGACGGCCTGCGCTTCCATCTGGTCCCTGGTGATGACCGATATCGATTGCGGCGTCTCGATCAGCGGCGTGTCGGTCTTGGTGCCGGTGGAGCCCTTTGTGGCAACGTAGCCCTTGACCGGCCCGAAAGCGCTTTCGACACGTTCCTGGACTTTGATCGGGTCTAGGGTGGTGGTGACCGTCTCCTGGGCCAGTGCATGGCCGCAGCCAAGCAGGGCCGGCAGCGACACCGTTGCGATCAGCAGGCGCTTGCGCGCTATCCGGTTCTGCCAAATCGGTCCATGTCCTGAAATCATCTGGTGCGCCCCCTGTTTCCAAATTTTCGTGCCGATATTGCCGGTCGCGACGATTTGTTGATCATTGCAGTCATCTTCAATGTTGACTAGTAAGGTCATGTTTCATAGTCAACCGGGCACGACCCGTCGAAATGCCGGAATCTGGAAATGCGGGCGGCCGCACTGGAGAAAAGCCATGAGCATGGCTGGAATTGATGCCCAGACTGCCTTCCATATCGACGCGGTGCGCTTTGCCGTCGGCGAGCGGACGCTGCTCGGTCCGGTTTCGCTCGAACTGGAGCGCTCGCGCGTCTATGGGCTGATCGGCCACAATGGTTCGGGCAAGTCGACGCTTATCAAGCTCATGGCGCGCCAGCAGCCGGCGAGTTCAGGCGCCATCACTTTCGCCAGGCGTCCGTTGCCGCAATGGGGTGCCCGCGAATTTGCCCGCGCGCTTGCCTATCTGCCGCAGACGACGCCTGCGGCGACCGGCCTGACCGTGCGCGAACTGGCGACGCTCGGGCGCTATCCCTGGCATGGCGCGCTTGGCCGTTTCCGCGCCGGGGACAGGCAGCATGTCGAGGAGGCGCTGGCCCTGACCGATATGGAGGGTTTTGCCGACCGGCTGGTGGACGAATTGTCGGGCGGCGAGCGCCAACGCGCCTGGCTCGCCATGCTGGTGGCGCAGAACGCCGGCGTCATGCTGCTCGACGAGCCGATTTCGGCACTCGACATCGCCCATCAGGTCGAGGTGCTCGGGCTGGTCAAGGAGCTCAGCCGCAAACGCGACCTATGTGTCGTCGTCGTGCTGCACGATCCCAACATGGCGGCGCGCTACTGCGACGAACTGATCGCGCTCAAGGACGGCAAGCTGCTGACGCGCGGCACGCCAGGCGAAATCATGCGCAGCGATGTGCTGAAAGGCATTTTCGGTGTGGAGATGGGCGTGTTCGCGCACCCCGTCACCGGCCAGCCTGTCGGCTATGTGCAGTGACAATATCTGATGAGGCGGCGGGAAATAGAAGGCGGCAGGCCGCTGTGAGAACAAGGAAGAAGCTGTTGTCGAGAACTGGTTTGTTGGCGGCGTTGGTCGCATCCGTCATCCTGTCGGCCGGCAGCGCGATGGCCCAGGAGCAACCCGCCGGTGCCGCGCCGACGGTCGAAGCCCCCACCCCGGCTGCTCCCGCGGCCCCAGCGCCGATTGCACCCGCACCCGCAGCACCGGCAGTCGCTCCGCCGGCCACAATGGCGCCTTCGCAGCCAGGCACCCGGCCGAACACGGCCGCGCCGTCAGAGGCCGGACCTTCGACGGCGATGGAGTTGACCTTGCCGCATGACCTGTCGCCATGGGGCATGTTCATGGCGGCCGACATTGTCGTCAAAGCGGTGATGATCGGGCTGGCCTTTGCCTCCCTCGTCACCTGGACGATATGGCTGGCCAAGTCGCTGGAGCTTCTCAGTGGCAAGCTGCGCATCCGTCGCGCCGTGCGGGCGATCGGCGAGGCCGCCACGCTGAAGCAGGCCAGCCGTACCCTTGACCGCAGCGGCGGGCCCGGCGCGCTGCTGGTGCGGGCGGCCGAGGAGGAGACCGCACTCTCGGCCGGCGCGCTCGATCATGTCTCGGGCGATGGCCTCAAGGAACGGGTCACGTCGCGCCTGTCGCGCATCGAGGCGGCGGCGGCGCGGCGCATGTCGCGCGGCACCGGCGTGCTGGCGACGATCGGCTCGACCGCGCCCTTCGTCGGCCTGTTCGGCACTGTCTGGGGCATCATGAACGCCTTCATCGGCATCTCGCAGGCGCAGACCACCAATCTCGCTGTGGTCGCGCCGGGCATCGCCGAAGCGCTGCTGGCCACCGCGATGGGCCTGGTCGCGGCCATACCGGCCGTCGTCATCTACAACGTCTTTGCACGCTCGATAGCCGGCTATCGGCAGATCCTCGCCGATGCCTCGGCCGGGGTCGAACGACTGGTCAGCCGCGACCTGGACTTCCGCACCGTGGCGCCGGCAACGCCACTGGCGGCGGAGTAGCGCCATGGGAAGCAGAATCCGACAGACCATGGAGGACGATCTCGAGGAAAGCCACGAGATCAACGTCACCCCGTTCATCGATGTCATCCTGGTGCTGTTGATCATCTTCATGGTCGCGGCGCCGCTGGCCACGGTGGATGTCAATGTCGACCTGCCTGGTTCGACGGCAACGCCCGCGCCGAGGCCCGAGACACCGCTGTTCCTGACCCTGAAGGACGATCTGACGCTGGCGATCGGCAATGACAGCGTGCCGCGCCCGGCTTTCGCCACGACGCTGGACGCCAAGACCAAGGGCGACAAGCAGACGCGCATCTTCCTGCGCGCCGACAAGGCGGTCGCCTATGGCGACCTGATGGAGGCGATGAACCTATTGCGCGGTGCCGGCTATCTGAAGATCGCGCTGGTCGGCCTGGAGACGGCTCCCGCGTCCAATGCCCCGGCGCCCGCAGCCACTGGTGCGGCGGCGCCATGACGCAGGCGGTCGCCGTGCCCTCGGTCCAGCTGTCGCGCTTCGGTTGGCGCGACCTTGGCTTGTGGGCCGGTGCTGCCGCGCTGGTCCTTGGAGCCCATGTCGCGGTCGCCTATGCAGTGCAGAACCTCACAATGGTCACCGAAGCGGATGGCGGTCCACCCCCCGCGCAGATGATCGAGATGGCACCGATGGTGGTGATGCCGGCCGTGGAAGAACAGGTCGCCGCGCTGGATGCGGTGACGCCAGATCAGACCGAACCGACACCGACGACCCAACCGACACCTGAAGAACCGGTCGAAAAGGCGGAGCCGGTTGTCGAGCCGCCGGAAGCGGTCGCGCCCGACGAGGCCGAACCCACCCCGACCGAACCTGCCCAGGCCGAAACGGCTGAACAGGTCGATCAGCCGCCGCCGGATGAGGTCATCCCCGATGTGGTCGAGGCTGTCACGCCAGACGTCGTCATTCCCTTGCCGCAGCCGAAACCGGTCGAAATTGTCAAAGACAAGAAACCGGTCGAGGCCAAGGCGAAGAAGCCTGTCGAGAAGCCCAAGCCGCGGCTTAAGAAGGAGAAGGCGGCTCCGCCGAAGACGGCAACCGTCGCCAGCGCCGACGCACGGCCCGCGGCCAAGACCGCCGCGCCGAAGGCGGCGGAATCGACGTCTCGCTCCGGCGACTCCAGCAAATGGGACTCCCGTCTGGGCGCCTGGATCAAGCGGCACACACGCTATCCCAGCTCTGCCAAGGCCCGACGCGTGGAGGGCAGGCCATATGTCGCATTCACGGTCGACTCGTCCGGCCGGGTCCTGTCTGCCAGGCTCTCTCGTTCCTCGGGGGATGCGGATCTGGACCGTGCGGCGCTCGCTGTGCTGCAAGGCGCCACGGTGCCGAAACCGCCACCGGAACTCGGCTCGCGTCTGAGCCGTACAGCGCCGTTCGTGTTCAGCCTGCGCAACTAGAGCAGTTCACCGTTTCACGGAAACGGCTAACTGCTCTAATTCTTTGGTTTGACGCAATTCCCAAGGGAAAACGCTCTGCGTTTTCCCGGGAAAACCGTTTCACACTTTTCCTGGAATTGCTCTAGGGCCGAATTTGTTCGGGCCGGCCTGTCAATAGGCCAGTGACAGGCTCAGGGCCTCGACCTGTTCGAGATAGAAACGGCATTTCGTGCGCAAGGGCCCGAGGCCCGGGTCATCGGCGCCGTTGATCTCGATGGTCTGCATCATGAAGTCGAATTGGGCGTGGAAAGCGTCCACTGTACCCCAGAGACTGTCGGCCTGGCAGCTGTCGGCAATCGCCATCGAGACGAGTTGGCGGGCCTCGACCCGCGCGGCGTCAGGCGATGGCGGCCGCCTGGCGATCAAGACGTCGAGCCGGCTGAAAACGCTTTCCCTGGCATCGACGCTTCTGATGTTGGCTATCATGTTCATGTGCAGGTCCCCTGGGCATTCCAGACGCGCAATAGGTTCCGGTCTGAAATTGAAAAACTGGTGATCAGAGCATTTTCAGCGACGCCAATGAACGCGTCGCGTTTTGGCGGGCGACATGCATCAAGCTTGAGCGACCGGATGCCGGTCCTGCGGGCAGGATGCAATCAGGGCCGGGATTGCGGTTGCATCGGAGGGGTGGCCCCTGATGATGTTGGCGACCTCGGCATCGGCCTGCTCGAACCAGTAGACCATGTCGGCGCGGCGCAGGTCCGTCGCGGCCTTCTTCAGCAACGGCAGCAGGCTTTGCAACGCGCACAGCGTCTCCCAGCGGTTTGGCCGGGAGGTCGAGCCGGCCACCGCGCATGCGGCTGACGATAGCATGTCGCTACGCTCTCCGTGGCTGGGCGGCCCGAGTGTCCTTTGCCTGCGCCTTGGGGTGCAGCGGGTTGCCGCTGAGCTGCGCATGCCTGGCCGGCCGTGCGCCGCGAAGAACGTCGAAGGCCTCTGCATAGGCCATGCCCAGCAGATAGGAGATCATCGGAAAACGGCTTGCTTCGGCCATCTGCACGAGCTCATTGGTCATCGACGAAATATATTGAAGGCTATCGATTTCCGACTGGCGTAAGGATTGATTTGGCACGTGCTGCTCCTGTCTCTGGTTATATCCTAGGGAACGCGTTATTGGCTGTGATGCACATAGTTGGTCGGCTAATTGATGGACTGGCCCGCCGTGGACGGATCTCTTTCCGGCGTCGAGAGGGTCAAGGCATAGATCGGTGCGTCGGTGAAACTGTCGAGACCAAGCAGCCGCTTGATGGCGGAATGGCTGAGCGCGGCTGTCGGACACGCCGACAGGCCATGATTGGTCGCTGCCAGCATGATGTTCTGGCCGATATGGCCGGCCTCGATCAGCACGACACGATAAGCATTGGCGTCCTCATATTTCCACATCGTGCGATCGAGCTTGGCGCAAAGCAGGACCAGGCACGGCATGGCGTCGGCCCACTCCTGTCCGCCGACCAGTTCGGAGATCTTCGGCAGATGGTTTGCGGAAATCCTGCCAAGGTCGTGATCCGCGGCGGAATAGTGATAGACACCGGGTTCGAGGCCATCGACGCCGAGCGCGACCACATAGGCCTCATAGGGATTTCGCGCGCCGCCTGAAGGGGTCATGCCGAGCGGCAGGGTGCCAACGCAATTGGCGGTCTCGCCGATGATGCCGAGCCCTGCGAACAGGCAATCGGAAAGCTGTTTGGCCGTGATGGTGGGCTGAGCCGCCGTGCGGTTGGTGCGGCGCCGCGCCATCAAGCTGAGAAGTTCATTGTCTTCCAGTGCATTCGGCAGCTGGATGGCGCCTGCGGAATTCTTGAGCATGAGGTTCGGCTGCGGCGTATGGCCGGCGCGTTCTATCTGCCGCTCTTCCGCTTGCTCGATGGTCATGTATTCGCTGTCCTGGACGCAGAAATGCATCAGCGCCGTCGGAAGCCCCCAACTCCATTGTCCTGAAAACTGTTCCTCCTGCTCGGCGAGAGGCGATCCGGCTGTGACCAGCGCGGAGAAATCGAGCAACTGGGGAACGACAGCCTTCAACTCGGACTTCGACCATCCATGGGCGCGGGCAATGTCCGCCGTAGATGCCCATTTGTCCCACGATGCGAGAAGGCCGACCATCTCGGGGCTGCATTCAAACACGCTTCTGGTCAGGAAGTTGCATGCCGTGACCTTGTTCGGTCCGGGGTAGAAAACAAGCGTTTTCGAAGAGCGCATTTTCATGAAGCTGGTTGCCATCTGCGGAGCCGAGGCGCCGACAAGCAAGACGCTCGTCGGCGCAGAACGGCTTCAGCGCTTGTTGTAGTGCATGCCCTGCGAAAAGAAGACGGTCTGCGTGCCGGCGGCAATCGTCAGCTTCGGAGCATTGGTCACTTTCTTGGCCATTTTCATCCCTTTCCTGACCCCAATTTGGGATCCGTTGAAAGACCCCCGGAACGGGATCCGCGTGAAGAAAGGTAAGGTCGGAAGAGTTAATGGTTTGTTAAAATTATAGTAAAACCACGAGCCTAAGGCGGACCCGTGGATTATCTTTCCTGGCATTAAAGTGTAAAATATCGATTTTATTCAGATACAGAGTAGACAATCGTTGGCATACGCTTAATCGGCGTACGCTTATTCTTATTTGGCGTAAGACACGGCGATCCGAGGGGTTAGCCCAACCCGTCCCGGGTGAGGCTGACAACCAGTTGATCGACGCCCGGATCGTCGAGATTGATGACATGCGCCATGCCGATGGCATCCCTTGGGTGGATGTTGGCAATGTCGCGCCGCATGATGACGGACACGAATGCCGGGCCGGCCTCCGTCAGAAGCATGGCCTTGCCCATCAGCACCGGTTCGGAGATGGGAGCCCATTGCACGGAGATCAGCGAGGGCTCTCCGGTCTGGCGGCGATTGATGCCGCTGAAATAGATCCAGTTCAGCCGCGAGATCGCCACGCCATAGTGATTGCCGCGCGCTCGTGCCCAGGTCGATCCCCGGCGCTCCGACCATCCGGTGACCCTTCGGAAGGTGACCAGTTCGGCTTCGCGCCTCACGAAGGTCACCGAGCGCATCAGGAGGTCGAGGCGGCCCGGGATCGAGAAATAGGTGAAATAGGTGCCGCCCGCGATCGAAGGACTGGGAGGGCGGATCATCTGGTTGAACAGGCTCTCGGAAACCGGCGGCAGGCCACGCATCGCCGGCTCGGGTGCGCCGGGATCCTGGTACAGTTCGGCTTCGTCGATCCGAAAGTAATCGCATATCAGCTTGGCGGTAGCTTTGTTGGGAACGGTCTGCCCTTGCAGATAGCGTTCGAACTGCGTGCGATTGATGCGCAGCTCACGGCATACCGCACTTACGGAGGCATGGTCCTTGCACAGCCGTCTAAGGTTTGCAGCGAGATTGTCGCGAATTGACACGTCTTTGCTTCCGCAGGCGGATTTTTCATTTCGACTCGAAATCGATATAGCGTCTCCGGTCGCCCCCGCCGAAACGCCCTGGTCACAACGCACAGAAAAAACTGATTTGGTAACGTCAATTTAGTGGGGTGGTTTCCAAAAAAAACGGAAACAATCAGCGAGCTCTTCCGCCATAAGTCCAATTGACAAAAGTTTTGCCGGATATCGCGAAATAGGCGATGTAGCGCGGCCTTTTAAGGCGCGCTGGCACAGCAAATGCCAACCGCGGGGGCAAGCCGGGACGAGCGTCGCGGACTGCATGTGGCGCAGAGATGGGCATCTGGCGCGCAGCGTGGAGAATTATTCCGCTGGTGGAGCTGAGGAGGATCGAACTCCTGACCTCGTCATTGCGAACGACGCGCTCTCCCAGCTGAGCTACAGCCCCGTCCAGCGGATGGGCGCATTTATCGGGCGCCGCGGTTTCCTGTCAAGGCGGAGGTTTGCCGAAATCCAGTGCCGTCAAGCGTCGATCTGGCGCCGGCGGAAAGCGGCCCTTGCCGGTTTTGTGTATTCGCGCCTTCGTTGGGGTGTCGGCGACATGCCCTACAGTCCGACCGGGCCGGTATTGGCGCTCCACAGAAAGGCGGCCCTTGCCGGTTTCGCGTGCAATGGCTACATGTCGGCAACAATTGGAGACCGGCATGCTCGCCCTCATTCAAACAATCGTCATGGCGCTTGACCTCTACTGGTGGATCATCATCGCCTCGGCGATCTTTTCCTGGCTCTACGCCTTCAACGTCGTCAATTCGAAGAACCAGTTCGTCGGCAGCATCGGCAACATGCTCTACCGGCTGACCGAGCCGGCGTTGCGGCCTATCCGCCGCTTCATGCCGGACCTTGGCGGCATCGACATCTCGCCGATCATCCTGCTTCTGATCCTGTTCTTCCTGCGGCAGTTTCTGCTCACCACGGTGGCGCCTCTGATCCTGTGAGCAGGATGACCTTATGAGCACGCCGTTTCGCCTGCGCGAAAACGGCGCCGAGCTGTTTGTCCGGCTGACGCCAAAGGCTGCGCTGGACAGGCTCGAAGGCTTCGAGGCCACGGCGGACGGGCGAAGCCATCTGAAAGCGCGTGTCCGCGCCGTGCCGGAAAACGGCGCCGCCAATCATGCGCTCGAAAAGCTGCTGGCCAAGGCTCTGGGCGTGCCCGGGTCCGCTGTCTCGGTTGTCGCCGGCGGCACCGCGCGGCTGAAGACCGTGCGCATTGAAGGCGATCCGGCGAAATTGGCGAAAAGCATCGAGGCGCTCGGCCGCCAGTCCTGATGTCCTTGGCCGCAGGGGCTCAATCGCCCAATGGCAAACGCGGATCGTCGACTTTCAACGTGTTCACGCTCTGCTTGATGCGGCGCAGATTCTCCAAAACCCTTGGTCCGCGCGTCTCGGCGACCGAGGTGACGATCATGTCGACGATCGACAGCAGCGCATAGCGAGACGATGTCGGCTTGTAGATATTGCCATCCTCGAGCGACTGGAAATGGATGACCGTGTCGGCGACCTTGGCGAGTGCGGAGTCCGGCGGGGTGATGGCGATCGTGGTGGCGCCATATTGCTGGGCGACCTGCACCGCATCGATGACCGATCTGGCATAGCCGGAGACGGAGAAGGCGATCAGCGTGGTGTCGGGGGTGGCAACGGCGGCGTACATGCGTTGCAACTGTCCGTCGATCTGCGCCAGCACCGACACGCCAAGCCTGAACAGCCGGTTCTGCATTTCGGTCGCCATCATGGACGAAATGCCACCGGAGCCGATGCACAGCACATTACCGGAAACAGCGATGCGTGCGGCGACGGCGACCAGCGTCGTCATGTCGAGGTTTTCGCTGGCGCGCTGGATGGCCGATATCGCCGCTTCGGTGATGGCGGAAGCGATGCGCTGTTCGCGGGCATCGCGGCTCAACGGCTCCGGCGACAGATACTGGCCGCCGATGGCGATGGCTTGCGCCAGATAGAATTTGAAGTCGCGCAGGCCCTCGCAGCCGAGGTTGCGGCAGAACCGCGTCACCGTCGGCTCGCTGACACCGACGCGCAAGGCAATTTCCGAAATCGCCGCTTTGGAAACGAAATCGAGGTCTGCCAGCACGAAGCCGGCCAGCTTGCGATCCGACTTCGTTCCGTCCTGCGACATCAGCTGCAGCCGCGTGATGATGTCGGCCGGCGTCTTCATGCTGCTATTCTCATAGAGGCAGGCCCGTTGCCTTGTCGAACAGATGGATGTTGCCGGGGTCGACCGAGACCGGCAGCAGGTCTCCCGGCCTGACCGGCACCCTGTCGCGGAACACGGCGCGTACCGTATCAGCACCGATAGCGCCATAGACATGTGTTTCGGAACCGGTGGGCTCGACGACATCCACCCTGATCGCCATCGCGTCGACAGCCTCGCCGACGATAAAATGCTCGGGCCGGATGCCAGCCTCCACCGCGCTGTCCGCCGGCACCTGTTTGCCGGCAAGCGCAAGCCGCCCGCCACCGGCCGATTCGAACCAGGTTTTCTCAAGCGCCGTCTTGAGCGAACCGGACACAAAGCTCATCGACGGCGAGCCGAGGAAGGAGGCGACGAACTTGTTGGCAGGCCTGTCGTAGAGTTCCAGCGGCGCCCCGACCTGCTGGATTCTGCCGCGGTCCATCACGACGATGCGGTCGGCCATCGTCATGGCCTCGATCTGGTCGTGGGTGACGTAGACGATCGTCGATTTCAGCCGCTGGTGCAGCGCCTTGATCTCGACGCGCATCTGCACGCGCAATTGCGCGTCGAGGTTGGACAGCGGCTCGTCGAAGAGGAACACAGACGGCTCGCGCACGATGGCGCGGCCCATGGCGACGCGCTGGCGCTGGCCGCCCGACAGCTGGCGGGGATAGCGGTCGAGATAGGAGAAGAGATTGAGGACGCCGGACGCCTTCTTGACCTTCTCATCGATCACCGTGCGCGTCTCGCCGCGGATCTTCGGGCCAAAGCCGATATTGTCAGCTGCCTTCAGATGCGGAAACAGCGCATAGGACTGGAACACCATGGCGATGTTGCGCTGCTGTGGCGGCAGCGCGTTGGCGCGCACGCCGCCGATCAACAGGTCGCCGGAGGTGATCGTCTCCAGGCCGGCCAGCATGCGCAGCAAGGTCGACTTGCCGCAGCCGGACGGGCCGACGAGGACGACGAACTCGCCGCTCTTGATATCGAGGCTGATGTTCTCGAGGATCTTGTGCTGGCCGAAGGATTTCGACAGATCGCGAAACTCGACATCGGTCATTGTCACGCTCCCAATATGTCGTCGATGAAGGGCAGGCAGCCGGCGGTCAGTCCCGCGTCCACGGGCATCACCACGCCTGTTATTCCCGATGCGCGATCGGACGCAAGGAAGGCGACGGCTTCCGCCACTTCCGCGGCGTTGACGATGCGGCCGAGCGGATAGAGCCGCTGCAATTTGCCGAGGATTTCGGGATCCTTGGCAAGGCGGTGGTCCCAGGCGGCGGTGCGGATCGATCCGGGGCAGACGACATTGGCGCGCAGGCCGCTGCGGCCGAGCTCGACGGCGATCGCCTTGGCATAGGCGTTGATGCCGGCCTTGGCGGCGGCATAGGCCGGATTGCCGAAATGCGCGATGGCGTTGACCGAGGAGATGAAGACGACGCTGCCCGAGCCGCGGCCAGCCATCGCCTTGACCAGCGGGTCGGCGAAATTCATCACGCCAGTCAGGTTGAGATCGAGTTCCTGCTCTATTCTGTCGGGATCGAGCGCCGAAATCGTCTCGGCACGCGTCCAGCCGGCATTGTTGACGAGAATGTCGGGCACACCATCCCGGTCGAGGATCGCGCCGATCGCCGTCGCTATCGATGCCTTGTCGAGAAGATCGAAGACATGGCGGGAGGCAAGGTGCGGACTGTTCAGCGCCTCGCTTGACTGATCGCAACCGACGACCCTGGCGCCTCTTTGCGCCATCAGCGCCACGATGGCCGTGCCGAGACCGCCGCCGGCCCCCGTCACCACGACGGTCTTGCCCTCGAACTCGGCCCTGCTTTCGAACTCGGCCCTGCCTTCGAACTCGGCCCTGCCCTCGAACTCGGATTGCGAAACCACCGTGCGTCATCCTCCGGGAGTTCTGACAGATCGCATAAGGCCTAGGCCTGTAAATGTAATTAAGCAACACAATAATCCGCTTGCAAGCCTTCAAATCATCGATAATGTAGGAAAGTCACATAAATCTTCTGCTCCGGCACGGAGAGGCGCGCAGGCGCAACACCAATGGGAGAGATCAAATGAGCCTTGCAAAATGGACTGTCGGCCTGATGGCCGGAATGAGCATGCTGGCAATTGCGGCGCAGGCGGATGCGGGCGAGGTGCGCGTCACCGTGGCCGAGTACAGCGCCAAGACTGCTCCCTATTTCGCCGACGTCAAGAAGGAATTCGAGGCGGCGAACCCCGGCATATCAGTCAAGTTCGAAGTGGTGCCGTGGGATGTGCTGCTGCAGAAGCTGACCACCGACATCACCGCCGGCACCAATGCCGATCTGTCGATCATCGGCACGCGCTGGCTGATCGACTTCGTCCAGCAGGATGTCGCCGAGCCGCTCGACGGCTACATCAAGCCCGACTTCAAGGATCGCTTCATCGACACCTTCCTGTCGCCCTCGATCATGGACGGCAAGACCTACGGCCTGCCGATCGCGGCCTCGGCGCGCGCCATGTACTACAACAAGGAGCTGTTCGAGAAAGCCGGCATCGCCAAGCCGCCGGCAACCTGGACCGAGCTGCAGGAAGATGCGCGCAAGATCAAGGCGCTGGGGTCGGGCACGTTCGGCTTCGGCCTGCAGGGCAAGGAGATCGAGACCGACGTCTATTACTATTATGCGATGTGGTCGCAGGGCACCGAGATCCTCAACAAGGACGGCACTTCGGGCCTGAGCACGCCAGGTGCGCTTGAGGCCGCCAAGCTCTACAAGTCGATGATCGACGAAGGCCTGACCGAACCCGGCGTCACCTCCAACAACCGCGAAGACGTGCAGAACCTGTTCAAGCAGGGCAAGGTCGGCATGATGATCACCGCACCCTTCCTGTCCAACCAGATCAAGGACGAGGCGCCGAACCTGAAATACGGCGTGGCAGCCATCCCCGCCGGCCCGACCGGCGCGCGCGGCACCTATGGCGTGACCGATTCCATCATCATGTTCAAGAACTCCAAGAACAAGGACGAAGCCTGGAAGCTGCTCGATTTCCTGTTCACCACGGAACAGCGCGCCAAGTTCACGCAAGGCGAAGGCTTCCTGCCGGTGAACAAGGAAGAGGCCAAGATGGACTACTACGTCAACAATGCCGATCTGGCGGCGTTCACCGCGCTGCTGCCCGACGCCCGCTTCGCGCCGGTCATTCCGGGCTGGGAAGAAGTCGCCCAGATCACGTCGGACGCCATGCAGAAGATCTATCTCGGCGGCGACCCTGAGGCGGGCTTGAAGGACGCGGCCGCCAAGGCCAACACCGTGCTGAAGAAATAGAGGCCGTGCTGAAGAAATAGGGCGTATCTCCCTGCGCCCGTGGCGCGCCCCAGACTCAGGCGGGGCGCGCCACACCTAGGTTCCCGGCCCGGTGCGGCGGATCCGAAATTCGCATAAGCAGAACCTTCTGATCCAGCACGCCGAGGTTGCAGGCCAGCAGATGCAAAATCGTTTCTTGCCCTATCTCCTGACCTTGCCCAGCCTGTTTCTGGCGGCGGTGGTCATCTTCTGGCCGGTCTGGGACC
>NZ_RZTF01000940.1:0-381 GCF_004023175.1 Mesorhizobium sp. M7A.F.Ca.MR.362.00.0.0 | reverse complement strand
GCCGCCTCACGCGGCCTGCCGCAGGGTGTCGCGATCTTCTATGCCGCCGATCTCTGGCCTGGCCTCCTGCTGTGGGTGATGGCTTCGGCCTGCTTCGTCACCGTGCATGCGGCGCTCTGGACAAAGCATCCGGGGAAGGGAAGGGCGGTGCGGTATCTGGCGGCGGCGGTGCTGATGGGGCTGCCGCCCTTCGGCATCACCGGCTGGGCGCACCCTATGACGGCGGCGGGCGTGCTCTTTTCGGGATGGGGATGGTGGGGCCTTGCCGCAACTGCGGCCAGTATCGCTATGATGACATCGCGATACTGGCCGGCAGCTGTCATTGCCGTGGGAGGTTTTTGGCTCTGGTCCGCCGCAACGTGGACAGAACCTTCCCTACCG
>NZ_RZTF01000939.1:0-383 GCF_004023175.1 Mesorhizobium sp. M7A.F.Ca.MR.362.00.0.0 | reverse complement strand
GTCCAGTAAGCTCATCATGATAAGCTAAGAAGTTTACCTTTTCTTGGACTTGATTTTGCTCTGTTATATCCTGGGCAATAACATAAATACCTGTTAAAGAATTATCTATTTTGATTTGAGATGCTGTTATATTCAGATTTACTACTTGCTTATTTTTAGTAAGAATAAAGGTTTCAACGCTAATACTGTTCCCTTTAATTACCTCATTAAAAAATGCTTTTAATCTCTCAGTTTCTTCTTTCAACACTAGGTCGGTTATTTTCGACTGAAGAATTTCACTTAATGTGTACCCCGTTAATGGTAAAACGGACGGATTAACTTCTTTAAAATTCCCTTTTAAATCTAATATAAAAATTGCATTTGGATTATATTGAAATAAAGAT
>NZ_RZTF01000938.1:0-383 GCF_004023175.1 Mesorhizobium sp. M7A.F.Ca.MR.362.00.0.0 | reverse complement strand
GTGCTATTGGCATGCTGGTCGAATCGGTCGGCGGCGGCGGTGGTGACGGCGGCGGGGCAGCCGGCATCGTATCGATCGGCGGCACAGCCGGCGGCGGCGGCAAGGGCGGGACTGTCATCGCCAATGTCGGCGGCACGATAACGACTGGCGCTGACGGCAGCGGCGATGGCGCGCATGGCGTACTGGCCCAGTCGGTTGGTGGTGGGGGCGGCAATGGCGGCTTTGCCCTGTCGGTCGCCCCGGCAGTCGCTGTCGCGATCGGCGGCGGCGGCGGAACCGGCGGCAATGCCGGAGCCGTCAACGTCAACCAGGCCGCGACCGGTCCGACGGTCGACACCAACGGTCGTTCGGCCATTGGCATCCTCGCACAGTCTGTGGGAGGC
>NZ_RZTF01000937.1:0-385 GCF_004023175.1 Mesorhizobium sp. M7A.F.Ca.MR.362.00.0.0 | reverse complement strand
TTGGCAGTCGAAGAACGGACCGCCGAACTTGCTTCAGCCTATATCTTGGCCGATCTGGGCCTGGCGCATCATCCCCGTCCTGACCACGCAGCCTATGTGGCATCCTGGCTCAAAGTGCTGAAGGGCGATGCGCGGGCGATCTTCACCGCCGCAAGCAAAGCGCAGGCTGCCGCTGACTGGATGCACGCGCAACAGCCGCCGAGCTGAGCGCCACGTCGCCTTAGGGCCGCCACCGACGCGCAGCCATGGCCTTTTCACCTTGGCTGCCGCCCAGCCCGCGAGGATCCAAAACGCTGAGGCCTGAAACTCCGATTCCGCGATAGCCACGATCGTCAGGCTTGACTGTCAGGATATGTCGCGGACCTCGGCGGCTGTTTTCTAGCAG
>NZ_RZTF01000936.1:0-388 GCF_004023175.1 Mesorhizobium sp. M7A.F.Ca.MR.362.00.0.0 | reverse complement strand
GTTAAGGAGTATTTGTAAATTAAACTAAATTAAATTTTGATGATCATCATTAGGATCTTTTATATTAAGTCGTTCTTTTAGAGCTTCCTGTAAGACTTGAGAAAAATTTATATTGTTTTCTTCAGCTAAATCATTAATCCATTTAGGGATAGTCAAAGTTTTTTTTAGAGTAGCTCGTTGAACGCGATCACGAATTAAGGGCATAAAAACATTTGTGGAATCACAACAATTTAGCCAAATGCTTTCTTACAAGCCATTTGCAGAAACAAAGACCTCTTCAGAAGCTCACATTTAGCCTTTAAGGTGGTTTTTATTTGAAACGCATATTTAGAGGTTAAAGCATATGTATAAATAGCAGACTTTTTATACATTCTCCTCCCTATATGAT
>NZ_RZTF01000935.1:0-390 GCF_004023175.1 Mesorhizobium sp. M7A.F.Ca.MR.362.00.0.0 | reverse complement strand
GCTGAGGCGCCGCCTGCCGCCTACTTCCCACAGTGATGATCGTTGATCTTGTTCACCGCATTCGCGTCGGGTCCGACGCGATGGTAGGAGCACGCGCCGGCGGCCGTCGTCACCAACTGCTGATCGTAGTAGCGCGGGCCGCCGAACAGGATGTCGATGAGATCGCCTTCGGCGGGAACGTAGCGTTCGGAGTGGACCCGGCGGTCGTGGTGCCCGTCGCCAGCGAAAGCCGGGGCACAAACGCTTGAGCCCATGGCGATAGCGAGAGCTAGGATCGCAACACATTTCGTGGTCATCGCCAATACCCTCCTGGCCATTCCGGAATCACACCATACCTCCAAAACCGCCAGCTGGACAAAAGTTCCGGAGAAGACCGCGATAGGCTCTTGC
>NZ_RZTF01000934.1:0-394 GCF_004023175.1 Mesorhizobium sp. M7A.F.Ca.MR.362.00.0.0 | reverse complement strand
CATTCGGAGAGGTCGTGCGAGAAGTATTGACGGCTTGGAAATTTCCGCAAGCCGACCGCGCGCAGTTCGATATTGAAACGAACGATGTTACCATCGGAGGTAAGCCCAGGTCGGCGAACGGAAAAGGCGTCCGGGCCATCTTGCATGCCGCATTCAATGTTGCGGTGCTTCTCTTCTGCCGGCGCCGAGATTTGCCACATCCCGGCTTTTTGGTTCTAGACACACCGCTTCTCACATATCGCGAGCCGATGAAGAGCAAGCACGGCGAGCTTTCAGCCGACGAGGAAGAACTTAAGAAAACAAGCCTTGCGACGCACTTCTATGAACATCTCGCTGGCCTGAAAAACCTGGCGCAGATCATCATAATTGAGAATTCCGACCCCCCGAACGGAAT
>NZ_RZTF01000933.1:0-400 GCF_004023175.1 Mesorhizobium sp. M7A.F.Ca.MR.362.00.0.0 | reverse complement strand
CTTCAACACAATAAGTTAAAAGAAAAGAAAGGATTATTTTCTATCTTTAACTAGAAAGGAGTGAGTGAAACTGAACAGCTTAGAAAAAGGAATCGGAATTGAAAAAGAGTTTAGTATTTCGGAGTGGTTAGCTGAAACTGTTTCTACGAAAGGATTAAAACATGTAGTCAGAATAAATGACTATACGAGAAACCGCTCCTTTAAGGATATCTGTACAAAAGTGAGAAATCAGTTACAGGAAATTGTTATTGATGGAAGCATTGATAAAAAAAGCTCCAATGAAGTAGCGGATGCTGTAGAAGATGACAGCAACGTTTGGTTAGAACGACAACATAGAGCGGTAATTGGAGACCAACAGGCAATGTCTTACTTTATTACTAAGATTAATGAAGTACTTCAT
>NZ_RZTF01000932.1:0-403 GCF_004023175.1 Mesorhizobium sp. M7A.F.Ca.MR.362.00.0.0 | reverse complement strand
GGAATGAGAAATGTCTTGCCTGGTTAGATAGGACAGGTAATCAAAATGTACATAATACTACAAAAAAAAGACCGGCAGAAGTACACGCCCTGGAAAAGCAACACTTAAGCCCAGTCTCATCTCTACTCTCTTTGGAGAGCGACCTAAGTAACAGTATAACAAGGTCTGTCCATAAGGACAATGTAATTAAATACAAATCTAACCGATCCTCCCTACCGTTAGGAACCTACCGGCCCAAGGGAAACAATACAGTTTATGTGGAAGTAAAAGAAAGCGAGCTGGTTATAAGAGCAACTCCGCAAGGAGATATTCTTGCCCGTCATCGCTTAGGCCTTGGAAAAGGAGAATTAATCAAGAACCGAAACCATGGAAGAGATCGGTCAAAAGGGATCGAAGCTTTCAA
>NZ_RZTF01000931.1:0-407 GCF_004023175.1 Mesorhizobium sp. M7A.F.Ca.MR.362.00.0.0 | reverse complement strand
GTTTTTGCTAGATAAAAATGAACACTTTTTCATCAATAATTATCTCAGTTACGCTATGATGATATTTTCAACATAGTGTTAGCTGGAGGAATGGAAAGGTGGAAAAACTAGCATTGTACATAGAAGTAAATCAACTTAGGAAAAGAGGATTTAAGATAGCAGCTATCTCCAAGAAATTAGGAATATCGAGAAATACAGTATATAAATATTTGGATATGTCATTTGATGAAGCAACTGATTGGGTCTCAACATTGAAGACTAGAAGTAAAAAGTTAGATCCCTATCGGGATATAATTCTAGTCTGGCTAAAAGAGCATCCTGATCTTTCTTCAGCACAAATTGAAGACTGGTTGAAAGAAAAAATCCCAGCAATCGAAGTTGGTAGCAGTACACTCAGAAGTTATGTC
>NZ_RZTF01000092.1:0-18641 GCF_004023175.1 Mesorhizobium sp. M7A.F.Ca.MR.362.00.0.0 | reverse complement strand
GGCCGTCCATACCGCCATCCGATCTGCAGACGGTGGAGCTTGGCGCCGAGGCCGCTATGGCCGCAAATTGACAACCATGGCCACGATGCGGTCCCAGAACAGGACGACCGACACCACAAGGCCGACCAGTGCGCCGGCAGCGACCAGGCCAAGCCCGGACAGAAGGGCCGACCAGCGTTTGCCGCGCTCCGCTGCGCGCAGCGGCGGTTCGGCTTCCGGCACATAGGCACGTTTCAGGCCGGCGACGGCGGGTTCGACGCCGCCTTCCAGCATCCTCTGACGCTCGACGATGCGCTCGGCGACATAGCGCGTCACGGAATCGGCAACCGGCTTCATCTCGGTGGATTCGGCAAGCACCACTCGGCCGATACGGGTGTCCTTGAGGAAGCGATAGGTCCGGCGGTCGCGCCCCATGGCGACATGGCTGATGGCGTCGATCCACAGGCGCGGCTGCAAGCCGGACGAGACGACAAAGTCGAAATTGTCCATATCGGCCGGAACATCGGCAAAAACCGGTGCCAGTTCGGCGGCGAGCAGATCGAGACGCATGCGATGCGCCTCGCGCATGTCGACGACGACGTCGTCGCGGTCGGCGAAGGCATTTTTGACATCACGGATGGCATCGGACAGTTTCTTGGACTGGTCGATGGTCTTCTCGCCTGCTTCCTTCATCGGCGTCTGCCTCGTAGGTTTGGTTAACACCGGGTTAACACAGCCGCCGGCAAAATGCACTGGCGAGATCGACGGCCCCGGGTGTCCAGGAAGGTTGTCGTGCGCGAAAAAGGTCAGCTGGCTGCGGCGGCGAATTTCTGGCGGTGTGGCCTGGCGCGACGATTGGTGTTGCGGCGAATGATCTCGGCAACAAGGTCGGGGGCTTCCTCAGCCAGCATATGGCCGGCCTCCAGCACGTGGTGCACGTGAAAATGCGCCGGCAGGTCATCCGCCTGGGTAAAGGGCAGCACCGCATCGCTGATTCCCCATGCCACCATCACCGGCATGTTCAGTCCATCGAGGCGATCGTGTGGGATGACGCCTTGCCGACCGTCCACGGTCATGGCGGCTGCGATCTCGACGAGCTTTTCGAGTTGGCCGGGTCGCCTGCGCATTTCCCAAAGGGTGTCGACCGTATGTTCGAGTGGCGGGGCTGAAGGTCCCGACATGACGGCGAGGCAGGAGCGGATCTCGGACCGATCCGAGGCTTCGGCATAGCGGCGCAATAGCGGTCCATTGATTTCGGGGCCAAGGCCGCCCGGCGCCAGAAGCGTCAGCGAGGCTATCTTTTCGGGCTCGGCCAGCGCCATCAGCGCCGCCACGGCACCGCCCATCGAGTGGCCCACGAGATGAACGCGCTTCAGGCGACGCTCCGAGAGATCGGCGAGCACGGCCTTGGCTGCCACCCTGGCGGGACCGGCGGCGGGAAAATCGAGCGACAACCCGTGCCCAGGCAGATCATAGGCCAGCGTATGCGTGGAAGGCGTCAGGGCGGAAATCACCTCGCGCCATACATCATGGCAGCCGCCGAAACCGTGCAACAGGACGATGGCCTTCGAGCCAACACCCTCTTCGGCGGCAAAAAGTGATGCGGTCATGAAAGCTGATTTTTTGTTATTGCAGAATGCGCGACACCCAATGGTGGCTGAATTGCTCCTAGTCCAACGTGATGACCAGTAAAATTTTCGCGATTTGTACGGTTGTGTACAGAACTTGGCGACCAATCGGCGATCGGAGCGCAGGAAATCCATCGGGACGCGGCACAGCCAGTGCGCGGACGTCGATGGTGTCAGCTTTGGCTGCCGAGCCCGGCAGCGCGGAGTGCCTGGACCAGCCGGTCGGTCAGGTCGGCCGGATATTTCCGCTCGACGAAAGTCGCCCGCGGATCGGCGGCAAATTTGGGGAACTCGGTGGTCAGTTGTTTCAGCAGCGTGCTCACCAGATGATCCTGTCCGGCAGCCTTGGCGCCGATCAGCCGCGCCGCCAGATAGTGTGATTTCGTTGCCGTCGTTCTCAGGGCCATGCTGGCTGCGACTGCCTTGTTCATGTCGCCGAGCATGAGCTCACCGACGAACAGCCCATAATCCCACCATGTCGGGTGTCCGCTGAAGGTCTCCGCCGCATGATCAAGGATCGGCGTTCCCTCAACATATCGTCCGGCGAAGATCAGCCCGTAGCCGTAAGCGGCGGCCATGCCGAGATCGTAGGGGTTGAGTTCATAGGCCTTGCGCATCCAGCGGATCGCTTCGTCCGTATTGCCGAGGCGCGAACTGACATAGCCGTAGGAGCGATGGGCATAAGGGCTGGTCGGACCCATCTGCACGCCGCGATGGGCAAACTCGACGGCTGTTTCAATCGTCGCGTTGGGCGGATAGGCGTAATGATCGGACACCGCCTCGAGATGCAGGGAAGCAAGTTCCGAATAGACGAGCGAGGACTTGGTTCCACCATTGGCCAGCTTCTCGAGGCAACGATAGGCCGCCTCATGGGTCCTGGCGTTCTGGTCCAGATAATATTTGCCGTTGAGCAGCAGACATTGCGTCAGACCGTTTGGCGTGCCGGTCTGCTCGATATAGTTGTAGATGGTGCCGGAGGCGGGGAGTGCCGAGCTAAGCATATCGGCGATACGGTCTTCGACCGCGGCAGGTGCGCTGTCGGCGGGGGTGAGATTGCGCGATAGAAGCACCCGTCCGGACGCCATGCTTTGCAGTTCGATCGTGATGTCGCCCGCGTCCGGTCCAGATAGGACGTCGAATATGAAGCTCGTCGCGTCGTCGGCCGGATCGCCGACGGTGTCGCGGCCGATGAAGTCGATCGTATCGAAGCCACTCAGGCCGGCGCGCAGCGATGCGGCGACACGGCTGGCGTCGGGGCCGTCAGCCTTCAGTCCGATATAGACTTGCGGCAGGGCGTCAGCCCTTGCCGATGCCGTGATGCTTGCGGTTGCGCCAGCGATCTCCGGCGTTGCCGAGATGTCGCCGCCTGCCAGCAAGGCAGTGCTGCCCTGGCGAAGGATCAGTACGCCCAGCATGGCGATGACCAGAGCGATCGCCATCCAGAAAAAGCGGAGATGGCGCGCCACCGAGGGAGCCGGCGAAGATGGTACGGAAGCCAGAGACATCGCCTCCAGCATGCCCGTGCCGGCTTCGTTTGACCGATCGGTGGATGCGGCGCCGTCCAGCCTGAGTTCGGGAACAGACTCGGCAATATCGGGCAGGCGGATCGCGTTCAATTCATAGGCAGGAACATAGCCGCCGCGCGGAATGGCGATGCGGACCGGCTCGGCAATTCCCTCATTGGCAAAATAGTGCTGCAGAAGCTCGCGCAGCCTGCCTGCCTGCACACGCACCACGGCATCGGTGGACGGATCGAAGTCGCCGTCCTTGCCGAAAACATCCATGGCAATGGAAAAGCCCTTGAGCCTGTCGGCTTCGCCGGCCTGTTCACGTTCGACAAGATAACGCAGCAGCTTGCGCGCGCGTTCGGATCGGCCGAACGTTTGGCTGGCAAGCAGTCGCTCCAGTGTCTCGCGCACTGCGGGGGCGGCAGGCGTGGCATGCTGCAAGTGTCGATCCTCTCGAAGTCGGCACAGGTTGAGGCGCGATCATATAGGTCCCGCACCACCACACAAGTATACACCCCGTTATGCGATCACGTACCCACCGGATAATTCCGCGGTGGTTAATGGCCCGAAAGATCGGAACCGATCACCAGGTTGGGTGGGTTCCGATCTTTGTTCCCGTCGGGCGTCAGCCGGCTTTTTTACCGACGACGGCAAGGAAGTGACGATTACAGGCACGGTTACCGACGATACGGTTCGCGGCAGACATCACCGCCTCCAGTGAGGCGGCGACGATGTTGGTGTTGATGCCGGCGCCGAACAGCTTGCCCTTGGGATACTCCATCTCGACATACGAAATGGCCGACGCGTTCGAGCCGCGCTGCATCGAGTGCTCGGAATAGTCGAGCACCGACATCTCGACGCCGACATGGCGCGACAGCGCATTGACGAAACCATCGATCGGGCCGGTACCCGTGCCTGTAATCGTCACTTCCTTGCCGTCGTCGAGGATGACCGCCTCGACGACGCGCCGGCCCTTGATCTCGGTGCTGGGATAGGTGTGGTGATCGAGGAATTTCAGCCGCGCGCCGGGCTGGTCGACATAGGTCTCGATAAAGCGCTCGTAGATGCGCCTGGCCGGCACTTCCTTGCCCTCGGCATCGGTGATCGCCTGGATTTCCTGGCTGAACTCGATCTGCAGATTGCGCGGCAGGTTGAGGCCGTAATCGGCCTGCAGCACATAGGCGATGCCGCCCTTGCCGGACTGCGAATTGATGCGGATGATGGCTTCGTAGCTGCGTCCGACATCGGCCGGGTCGATCGGCAGATAGGGCACTTCCCACAGGCTCGTATTGGCCTTCTTCAGCGCCTTCATGCCCTTGTTGATGGCATCCTGGTGCGAACCGGAAAAGGCGGTGTAGACGAGTTCGCCGACATAGGGATGGCGCTCGGGGATCTTCAACTGGTTCGAATATTCGTAGACGTCCTTCATCCGGTTGATGTCGGAGCAATCGATCAAGGGATCGACACCTTGCGTGTACATGTTCAGCGCCAGCGTGACGATGTCGACATTGCCGGTGCGCTCGCCATTGCCGAACAGCGTGCCTTCGACGCGGTCGGCGCCGGCCATCAGGCCGAGCTCGGTGGTGGCTATGCCGGTGCCGCGGTCATTGTGCGGATGCAGCGAGACCAGCAGGTTTTCCCGGTTGTCGAGGTTGCGGCACATCCACTCGATGCGATCGGCATAGATGTTGGGGGTCGACATCTCGACCGTCGAGGGCAGGTTGATGATCAGCTTGTTGTCCGCCGTCGGCCTAACGATCTCGGTGACGGCGTTGCAGATCTCCAGCGCCACTTCCAGCTCGGTGCCGGTAAAGCTCTCCGGCGAATACTCGAAACGAAAGCCTCCGCCGGCCTTGGCCGCCATGTCGGTGATCATCTTGGCGGCGTCGGTGGCGATGCGCTTGATGCCGCCGACGTCCTTTTCGAAGACGACGCGACGCTGCAGCTCGCTGGTCGAATTGTAGAAATGGACGATCGGGTTGGTGGCGCCCTTCAGCGCCTCGAAGGTGCGGGTGATCAACTCCGGTCGGCACTGCACCAGCACCTGCAGCGAGACATCGGCTGGCACGTTGCCTTCCTCGATGCACCAGCGGGCAAAGTCGAAATCGGTCTGCGATGCCGACGGGAAGCCGATCTCGATCTCCTTGAAGCCCATGTCGAGCAGCAGGCCGAACATGCGTGCCTTGCGCTCATGGCCCATCGGATCGATCAGCGCCTGGTTGCCGTCGCGCAGGTCGACCGAGCACCAGATCGGCGCCTTGTCGATCACCTTCGAAGGCCAGGTCCGGTCGGTGAGGCCGACGGTCGGATAGGGCTGATATTTGCGAGCCGCGTCGGGCATCCCTTTGGCCAAATCCGTGTCGGCTACCGCGGCATCGGAGCGGATTTCTTCTCGTGCGTTCATCGTCGTTTCTCCCGGCGGCTCATGGATCCACCTTCGGTGGACTGATGGCGAGCGGCGCCTTTACCAGAATTTCGTTCGCTTGATGTGATTGCCAAGGAGCATGCGCTTGCGCGGCGGTTCGACCGCCGGGCGCTCCTTCAGCGAACCCGGCGATCGCCGATAAGGCCGAGAAGAAGCAGGGTCGAAGCCAGCGCGCGCACGGTCTCGCCGGAAAAACCGGTCGGACGGGAAGCGTTGGTGGCGCGCGTGTTCATGGCGGTTCTCTTACAGGAGCGGCTTGTGAGAGGCAAGTGGGGGCCGCGTGGCGGGCCGTGATCTGTCGGATGTTGTCCCGAACATGCGCGCTCTTCCCCACGCGCGGCAAATGCGCCAGACTCGGGCATCGACAGGGTTTCGATGCCCCTGTCGCGGGAGGGGTCGTCCATGAATTTCGTGTTCTTCTCGCCGCATTTTCCCGCCAACGGCGCGGATTTCTGCGACCGCTTGAAGAAGGCCGGGGCCAGGGTGCTCGGTATCGGCGACGCGCCCTATGACGCGCTCGACGCCAAGCTGAAAGCAGCCCTTTCGGAATATTATCGCGTCGCCAACATGGAGGACTACGATCCGGTGTTTCGGGCGATGGGGCATTTCGTCCACAAATGGGGCCGTATCGACCGTTTTGAATCGCTCAACGAACATTGGCTTGAGCTGGAAGCTAACATACGCACCGACTTCAACATCTACGGCACCAAGCTCGATTTCGTGAAGAACCTGAAGCGCAAGAGCCGCATGCGTGCCTTCTTCCGCAAGAGCGGCGTCGACACCATCGCGCAGCGCAAATGCTCCGACCGTGCCGGGGCCATGACTTTCATCCGGCGCGTCGGCTACCCCGTCGTGGTCAAGCCCGACAGCGGTTCCGGCGCATCGAACACCTTCAAGATCTCCAACGCCAAAGAGCTCGACCAGTTCTTCCGGGACAAGCCCGAGGACGTGACCTTCGTCATGGAGCAGTTCATAGAGGGGCTGGTGGTGACCTTCGACGGGCTGGTCAACCGCGACGGCGAGGTGGTGCTGGCGGCCAGCCACCGCTACGACCAGAGCGTCATGGAGGTGGTCAACAAGGACCGCCATATGAGCTACACCTGCTTTCCCAGGATCAGCCCGGCGGTCGAGGAGGCCGGCCGCAAGATCCTGAAAGCATTCGACGTGCGCGAACGCTTCTTCCACATCGAGCTGTTCGAGACCAAGGACGACCGGGTCATCGCGCTGGAGGTCAACATGCGCCCGCCCGGCGCCTGGATGACCGATGCCATTAACTACACGTTCGACATCGACGTCTACGCGGCATGGGCCGACATGGTGGTCAGGGATGCCGCCGGCGGCCCTTACGAGGGGAAGTATTTCACCGCCTATGCCAGCCGCAAGCGACGCCTCCACTATTTGCACAGCCATGAGGACGTGCTAGCCGCGCAGCGTGACAAGATCGTCCACCATCAGGCCATCGAAGAGGTTTTCAGCCGCGCCATGGGAAATTACGCCTACCAGATGCGCTCGAAGGACGAAGCAGCGTTGCGTGCAGCGGTCGCGTACATCCACGCGGAAAAGGCGTGAGGCGATGGACATTTCCTATCACAAGAATTTCTCGAGCCAGCTCGGCCGCGACATGGAATACAAGCGCTACGGCCATGCCGGCCGGCCGGTGGTGGTGTTCCCGACCTCGCAGGGCCGGTTCTACCAGTTCGAGGATTCCGGCGGGGTGGGCGCACTGGCCGAATTCATCGACACCGGCCGCATCCAGCTGTTCACGGTCGACGGCGTCGATTCTGAATCCTTCTTCGACAAGCATGCCGACGCCGCCCACCGCATCGCCCGCCACGAGGCCTATTTCCGCTATGTGCGCGAGGAGGCGCTGCCGGACTTCCTGTCCACAGCCGAGCAGGCCAATGGCGGGCGCAAGCTGAAGCCGCTGTTCTCGGGCTGTTCGATGGGCGGCTATCACTCGTCGAACTTCGTCTTCCGCTTTCCTGAACTCGCCAGCGGCGTCATTGCCCTGTCGGGCGTCTATTCGGCGCGCGACTTCTTCGGCAAAGCGCTTGAGGGCGACATTTTCTACAACTCGCCGCTCGACTATCTGCCCGGCATCGTCGATCCCAAACTGCTGGCCCGGCTGAAGGCGCTCAGGCTGATCTTCTGCTGCGGCCAGGGCGCCTGGGAAGAGCGGATGCTGGTCGAGACGCGCAGGCTGGAACAGATCCTGCGCGACAAATCCATTCCCGCTTGGGTCGACTACTGGGGCGGCGATGTCAGCCACGACTGGCCATGGTGGCACAAGCAACTGGTCTATTTCTTCGGCCGTTGGCTGGATGAGGACCTGATGCACAGGCTCGACTGACAGCGGGGCTCGTCCGCTGACAGCTACCCTTCCTGGCCTGCCGGCAGAGCGACGGTCTCGTGTTCCGACGCCGATCCGCGACGCAGGCCAAGGAAGACGACGATGGCGGTCATGACGGTGATTGCCGCCAGCACGATCAGCAACCTGTCGAACGCCGCCTCGTAGGCCTGGACCAGAACAATGGCTCCAGCCTGGGGCAGATGTTGTGCTGCTTCGCCGAGATTGCCGGTCACCAGCAGTTGGGCTGCCGCTGCTGCCTGCGTCGAAGATGCCGTTCCCTGTGCGGCGAGATGCGCGGCGGTAAAGCCGGAAAGGGTCGCCATGACGATCGCCAGCGCCACGCCCTCGCAAGCGACGCGGGTGGTGTTGAAGATGCCGACCGCCATGCCGGCGCGCTCTCTCGGCACGACACTGACGGCGAGCCCGTCCATCAATCCCCAGGGCAAAGCGATGCCGACGCCGATCAGCATCAGCGGCGCCACCAGCGCACTATCGACCGGTGGTGTCAGGCTTAGCCAGACAAGCCCGGCGGCAGCGACGAGCAGGCCGACGCCGCAGATCGTGGCCGGCGCGATCCAGCGCGCCAGCTGTCCGGCGAGCATCGGCAGGATCAGCAGCGGGCCTGATAGGCAGATCATCAATTGCCCGGCCTTGATCTCGCTCATACCCTCGATGCCGATGAAGCGGATCGGCAACAGGACGAGCAGGACGACGAAGGCGTAAGCGGGTGCCGCAGCCAGAAACTGGACGCCGACGAAGCGGGGATAGGCAAACAGCGTGAGATCGAGCATCGGCCGTTGTGCTCGCCGCTCGACAACGACGAAGGCGACAAAACAGATGGCAGAAGCGGCCAGAAGGGAGACGACGAGGGGATCGGCCCAGCCGCTCTGCGGGGCCTGGAGCACGCCATAGGTCAGCGACGCCAGCGCGATCGTGAAGGTGCCGGCTCCCGCCCAATCTAGGCCCGTCGCATCCGGGTCGCGCGATTCCCTGATGGTGCGCAGGCCGAGCATGGCGGCGGCAATCGCGAGTGCTGCAACCAGAAGAAAGATCGACCGCCAGCCGAATGCAGAGATGAGCAGGCCCGACGCGATTGGGCCGAAGGCGAGGCCGACGCCGAAACTGGTGCCGAGGAAGCTGAAGGCGCGCAGCCGCAACGGCCCTTCGAATTCCTGGGCAAGTGCCGAGGCGCCGCCAGCGAAGGCGGCCGCACTGCCGATACCCTGCGCGGCGCGGAAAATGTCGAACCAGATGATGTCCGGCGCCAGCATCGCGCCCAGCGACGCCAGGACATAGAGGGAGAGGCCGACGAGGAAGAGGCGCTTGCGCCCATGATTGTCGGCCAGAGCGCCCGACGCCATCAGGGTGGCGCCGAAGGTCAGCATGAAGGCGTTTGTCACCCAGTTGAGCTCGATCGGACTGCCGCCGAGATCGGCCGCGATGCGCGACAGAGCGACGGCCGGACCGGTGAAGGTCAAGGGCATCGTCATCGCGGCAAGGCACACGGACAAGAGCACGAGCCATCTCTCGGCAGAGCCGGTTGTGGTCCTGGAAGTCATGGATTTCCCTATCTGAAACAGTACTCGCCGGTGGCCCGCGCGATTGCGGAGCCGGTCGTGATGACAAGATAGGTCGTCGGCGTTTCAGGAAAAATGGTGTTATATCTCCTGGCATATCGGACTGAAACGCTCGAATGGAATGACGCAATGGATCGTCTCAACGCGCTCCTGGCCTTCGCCCGCACCGCCGAATTCGGCAGTTTCGTCGCCGCCGGGCGGGCGCTTGGCATCTCGGCTTCCGCTGTGGGCAAAAGTGTCGCCCGGCTCGAGCAGGAACTCGGCGTGCGGCTCCTGCAGCGCAGCACGCGGCGCATTGGCCTGACGGAAGAGGGCAAGCTGTTCAACGAGCGGGTGCGCCGCATCCTCGACGACATCGACGATGCCGAGGCGATGCTGTCGCAGACACGGGAAACACCGCGTGGGCGGCTGCGCATATCCACCCCGATCGTCACCTATCATCTGCTGCTGCCGGTGCTGTCGGAGTTCATGGCACGCTATCCCGAGATCGAGCTCGACATCGATTTCAACGACCGGATCGTCGACGTCATCGACGAGGGTATCGATGTCGCGATCCGCAGCGGCGAACTGCCGGATTCGCGCCTTGTGTCGAGACCCGTTGCGCCCTTTCGCATGCTGCTGTGCGCGGCGCCCTCCTACCTGGACCGCCATGGCGCCCCCAGCGTGCCGGCTGATCTCATCAGACATTTCGGCATAAACTTCCGCTTCCTGAACAGCGGCAGGCTGCTGGAGTGGCCGTTCACTACCGGAAGCGCCGAACCGCAGATCCGCTCGATGCTGACCTGCAACAACATGGAAGCCTTGAAGGGCGCCACGCTCGCCGGCCTCGGCATAGCTTGCATGCCGGATTTCCTGGTGCGCGAGGCGCTGCACGAAGACAGGCTGCGTACCGTCCTCGATGGTCATGTCGACGGCCGTGGCCAGTTCCGGATGCTGTGGCCCTCCAATCGCCATCTGTCGCCGAAGGTGCGCGTCTTCGTTGATTTCCTTCCCGAGCGACTTGCTGCGACAAGCGGCTCGTAGCCAACTCATCGAATAAATATGATTATTATTGTCATGTTTCTGTGGAAACATCGGAGCGGCTGTGGCATGCCGCTGACGGTGAGGGTGCCGCGCGGCGCCTTGCCCGAACCGTTTCGAAGGACTTGAGCGATGGACCAACTTAGCGCGCAAACCCGGATCAGCGACGCGGCGATCAGATCGGTGATGGACCGGCTGCGCGCAGAGCACAGCGAATTCGAGATTGACACTGGCGTTGCCGACCAGTGGGAGCTCCGCCTCTACTACGGCTCGTTGAGCGCTACGCTCGATGATGAAAGCGTGCTGATCCGCGTCGCGGCGACAGACGAAACCTGCCTGTCCTACATGAAGATGACGGTCGCCGGCCATGTCGCCGAACATCTCGGCACGACCAAGGGCATCCATTGGCAAGGCGACGGCAGCGACGCCGGTACTCCGGTCTTCTTCCGCGAGATCACGGTGATGTCGTCGACGCGGATATCGGCGCATATGCAGCGCCTGCGCTTCGCCGGCAAGGATCTCGGCCGGTTTAGCCATGGCGGCCTGCACATGCGGCTGCTGCTGCCGCCGCCTGGCCGCCGGCTGGTTTGGCCGACGATGGGCGCTGACGGCTTGATCGTCTGGCCTTCTGGCGACGATGCGCTTGCCGTGCGGGTCTACACGATCCGGGCGCTGGATGCCGCAAGCGGTTGGCTCGATGTCGATTTCGTGTTGCACCCCGGCCAGAACACGCCCGCCGCCACATTCGCGCAAAACGCACGGGCGGGAGACGTCATCGGCATGATCGGACCCGGCGGCGGCGACGCCCCGGTGGCGCAGACCTTGCTTCTGCTCGGCGACGACACCGCGCTGCCCGCCATCGGCAGGATTTTGGAGCATCTGCCGCCATCAACACGTGCCGAGGCGCTGATCGAGGTCGATAGCCCGGATGACCGAATGGCGCTGGCGCAAGGGGACAATATCGACATCACCTGGCTTTACCGGCGCGGCCTCGAGGCCGGCACCGCAGGCCTATTGTCGACCGCCTTGCGTGAGCGCAATCACATGGCGCTTGCCGACGGCCTGTACGTCTGGGCAAGTTGCGAATTCGGCGATTTCCGGGAGATACGCAAGATCGTGCGCAAGCAGTGGGGCCTGCCGCGCGACCGGCACCTGGTTACGGCCTACTGGCGTCGGGATGCGCATAGCGTGGGCGAGGGCGGCGAGGACTAGTCGCTGCTTATTGCCTGACGCTTCTGGCCACCAGCCGAGCGACGCTCGGGCCGACCAGCAGCACGATCAGGAAGCGTGCCGATTGCAGGGCCATGACGAAGGAGATGTCGACGTTCTGCGCGGCGGCGGCGATGATGGCGATGCTGTCCATGCCGCCGGGGCTGGTCGCCAGATAGGCGGTCAGCGGATCGATGCCCAGGAGATGGCTGATCAGGAAGGCAAGGCCGCCGCAAAAGGCGATCAGCGCCACGATCGAGGCGATGATCTGCGGCAATGCGCGCGTTGCATGGCGCAGGATCGCCCTTGTGAAGTTCAGGCCGATCGACCAGCCGACCATGGCGTAGCTGACGGCCAGCAGCCATTGCGGCAATTGCATCTCCACGCCCAAGCCAAGATGGACGACGGTGCCGAAGATAAAGGTGCCGAGGAAGAAGGGCGAGGGCAGCCGGAAAATCTTTCCCGACAGGCCGCCAACCAGCGCGATGCCGATGGTGGCGGCGAAGGCCTGGCGGTCGATCGGCGGAAACCAGACGATGGGCGGGATTTCGACGCCCGAGGTGTCGACCCACATCTTGGCAACGAGTGCTGCGGTCATCGAGACGAAGATGACGCGCAGATATTGCATGAAAGCGACGAGGCGCTGGTCGGCGCCGAACGCGCCGGCCATCAGCACCATGGCGGTGGCCGCACCCGGCGACGAGCCTCAGACGGCGGTGGTGCCGGGCAGGATGCGCCAGCGGCTGATCAGCCAGCCGAGCAGGCTGGAGGCAGTGACGGTCGCCACCACGACGCCTAAAAACAGCGGCCATTCCTGGTAGAAGACCGGAAAGATGTCGGCCGAGATCGAGCTGGCGACGAGGCAGCCGACGATCGCCTGGGCGGCGCCGAACAGAAGACGCGGCACACGCACCGTGGCGTCATTGGTGCCGGCGACGATGGCCGCCAGCATCGGTCCGATCAGCAACGCCGCCGGCAGGGTGGCGAGTTCCAGCGCGCCGGCAAACAGCAGGGAAACAACCAGCAGGGCAAGCCACTGCCAGAGCTTGCGCATCCGCGCCATGCGCTCGAGTGTGGGCAGGTCCGGGGATGGCTGCTCGGCCGAGGAATCCATGTTTCGGTCTTAGACTTGAAGCGGGACGATGCGAACCCCCGCTTTGCCGAAAAAGGAAGCTGTGTGACGCGCGAGTCACGCAGTTTACCAAGGTGTCAGAGCTTTCGGATAGGACCGGGATAACGGGCGACAAGATCGTCCATCGTCAGCAAGGTAATCCCCTCAATGGTTGCCTGGGCGACCAGGATTCGATCGAAGGGATCCTTGTGGATCGCCGGAAGTCCGTCGATGGCGAGGGCATGTTCACTGGTGATCGGCAAGTCGTGATAGCCATTGTCGAATAGGCCTCGCCGGAGCAAACGGGGATCGACCTGGAAATCATCCCGTCCCAGTCCTCGTTTGATTGCGATCTCCCAAAGGCTGGCGGGACTGAACAGCAATTCGTTCTCGGGGTCCTCAATCTCGGCGAGAGCCGCAGGTGTTAGCCGATCCGGTTCGCCAGCCGCCCACAGCAGCAAATGGGTGTCGAGTAGCAGTTTCAAGTGTTGACACCGAACAGTTGCTCAATCTCCTCGCCACCCATGCGGTCGAAATCGTCGGGAACGGAAAACTGGCCGGCCATAAAACCGACCCTTCGCGCCTGCGACGAGGCCGGCTGATCGATAGGCACGACTTTCACCAATGGTTTGCCCGCCTTGGCGATGATGAACGGCTCACCTTTGGCAGCTCGGTCAACGAGACGTGAAAGATTGGTCTTCGCATTGTGGATGTTCACGGTCTGCATCGCAGGTTTCTCCAAGTGGACTTAGTCCACAGAACTTAGTCCATTTTCAGAGAATTACAAGTGGAGCGCGATGACTGGCAAAACCCGGGGTCGAGATTGTTCACCTGTCGATATTGCACCTGGAGTGCGAACCCTCGCCTCGGCATCAAGCCGTGGGCGGATCACCCCGTCTTGCCGTCAGCCAGCCCGAAGCCGCCGACGGGGTGGGTTTCGACCTGGAATTCAAAACCGGCGATGAACGGCCGCGCCTTGGCGATCGCCGCCTGGACTTCGGGAAGCTGCAGCGAGGCCTTGGGCTTTCGGCGTCGGTCCACACTTCGGTGACCCAGATCGCGTCGGCATCGGCGGGGTCGCGCGCGCTGATATAGCTCAGGCAGCCCGGCAGGGCGCCTGTACTGTCGCGCAGAAGGTCCATGACCGCGTCACGCTGGCCGCGCGCCGCCCGCATCTTGCCGATCAGTCCGTACATTCCGTTGTCTCCCTTTGAGGTTTTCGACAAGAACATGCAGACCGCCAGTATGCCGGTAGCCGTTCAAGGCATCAACTGGCCGCCATTCACCTCGATCACCTGGCCGGTGATGTAGCCGCTGAGAAGGTCCGAAGAGAGGAACAGATAGGCGCCGACGCAATCCTGCGCCGTGCCGGCGCGTCCCTGCGGAATGGTGGCGACCATGCCCTTCATCTGCTCGTCGGTCGAATAGCGCTCGTGGAACGGGGTGAGAATGGTTCCGGGCGCTACCGCGTTGACGCGGATGCCGAAGCCGATCAGTTCCTTGGCCATGCCGCGCGTCACATTGGAGACGAAGGCCTTGGCTGAGCCGTAAAGCCCGGCGCCGCCGCCGGCGCCGTTGCGCGCGGCGATCGAGGAGGTGTTGACGATGAAGCCGCCCTGTTTCTTCAGCCACGGGATCGCCTTGCGCGAAGCAGTCAGCACCGAGCGCGCATTGAGGTCCATCACAGCGTCGTAATGCGCCTCGGTCTGCTCGGCATAAGGGATGCGGCCAAGCATGCCGCCGGCATTGTTGACCAGCCCGTCGAGGCGGCCGAAATATTGCGCGCTGTCCTCGACGACGCGCTCGACATCGGCGGCAACGGAAAAATCGCCCTGAACGAGAAACACCTCGCCGCCCTTGTCGGCAATCGTCAGGCCGAGCTTCTCGGCGGCGTCTTGACTCGAATTGTAGTGCAGCGCCACCTTGCATTTCTGCGCTGCATAGGCCAGCGCGAGCGCCGCTCCGATGCCGGTCGACGCACCGGTGACCAGCACCGCCTTGCCGGCAAGATCGGGTATGCTGAGTGTGGTGGCTGGCACGGTTCTTCCTCCGGGAGGTCTGCCTGTCCTTCGTAGGCCCTTGCCACCCCGGTGTTCAAGCCTTTGAGCAATTCAAGGAAACGTGTGGAGCGGTTTCCCGGCAAAGCGAGTAGCGCTTTCCCTCGGGGAATTTGCGCCAAACAAACCGCTCTACGGATGCAGATAGGCGTAACCCTGGCCTTGCAGTTCGGCGAGTTTGACGACGCCGCCCTTGTCGGCGGCATGAAACCCGGCGAGCAGGTCGGGGAGCGAAATATCCATGCCTTGCATGGTGTTGGCGCAGGCATGGGGTTCCAGCCCCTGCCGCACCAGGCCGGCGAAGCGCCCGGAAATCGCGGCCGATATGCCTTTCGACTTGAAGGCCGCGAGCGCGGGACCATGCACGACCAGCACGATGTCGACATTGCCGCCGGTGCCCTCATAGTGGTTCTTGATGTTGCCGAGCACGAAATTGACCTTGTCGGTGTCGCTCAAGTGGTAGGCGACTTTTTGCCTTGCGGGCTCGGTGGCGGCTGCCTGTGCTGCCCGCAAACCGAGAAGCGTTCCGGTTCCGGCAAGAACCGCGCGGAACATATCGCGCCGACGCATGGAATCCTCCTCCGCTTGGCGGCCCGCCGCGAATTGCGTGGCTGCGGCCGCAATACTAGCATAAATTGACGTTGCGTCCTGTCGATGCGGAGGAGAGATCACATGGCGTTCAGGGCAGGGGAATGGAAGACAGTCGCCGGCGCCGGGTTTGGCGCGGCGCTGCTTGGCTTGCTTGCCGGATCGGCCTCCGCCGACGATGCGCTGAAGCTCACCGAACTCAGTCCGAACGGCGCTGATGCCTGTTTCGGCCGCGTCTATGATGCGGGGCATCTCAAGGCGCACCCGAAGCAGAAGGTAACGCGGATCTTCTTCTACTACGGCCATGATCCGGTCAGCCGGCCGAACGAGGAACCGACCGTGAATTCCGACACGTCCTACAATGCTTTCATCGCCACCACCGTGCGCGGCGCCAAGTCGCCGGAATGGGCCGGCGGCTGGTGCAATCATGCGTCAGAGGACGGCAAGACAGGCCCGGTTCATTGCGGCATGGAATGCGACCGGACGCTTGCGTCGCTGAAGGTCGACGACAAGGGCCGGCTGTTCCTCTCGGATCTGCAGCCCGACATCTATCTCGATGCCGGTTCGGAAGAAGAGCTTGGCGCTGCGGAATATAGCAGGCAGGCACTCGGCAAGGATGACGACAATTTTCGCCTCGACCCGATCCCAGCGGCGACCTGCAAGGCGGAGTTCGCGCGCATCGATCCGGTCGACCCGGCGCTAGGCCCGCCGCTGCGCGAGCGGCTGAAGCCGGACCAGGCCTTCTGCTATGGGCGCGACTACGATGCGGCGCATCTCGGCTCGCACCCCGATCAACTCACCCAGTCGATCCGGGTTTTCCGCGGCAAGGTAGAGCTGGCGTCCTTCGCCTCGGGTGGCGACGCCGCCAACTGGCCAGACGGCGCCGACATTGCCGTTACCGTCACCACACGGCAGAAATCGGCTGAGGTTACGCAGACCTATTCCTGCCAGGGCGAAGCCGACCAGTGGCGCTGCGCGGCCAGTTCGAAGATGAGCGATTCTTCCTGCGACATCGCGCAGAAGGAGATTTTCCTCAAGCGTGGCCTCAATGGCACGATGATGCTGGCAAATCCCAACAGCGCGCTCGCGATCGTCGACCTGTGTTCGAAGGCCGCCGATGGCAAGACGAAATCCGACGACAAGGTCTATCGGCTGCAGCCGATGCCGCAATCGGCCTGCTCGCCTTGAGCTTCAATGGAGGGCGCGAATGGATAAGGCAAAAGTCTTTTGGTCTGGCGGATCGCAAGCAGTACGCATGCCGAAGAAATACCGTTTCGATACCGGCGAGATTTCAATCCGTCGCGAGGGCCGAGCGGTCGTTCTCGAACCGCTTGCGCAGGATTGGGTCTGGCTCGACAGTTTGACCGGGCCACTTGACGACGATTTTGTTGAGGCAGCTTTGGAAGGCCGATAGAGACTGGCGGCGCAGACCATAGGATCCATGCGTGACATCTGAGCGCTGCTGCGGTGCAGAATTCTGTTCCGCTGCACTCTACGGACAAGGTCGCGGCATGGATCCTCGGGTCTCCGCGACGGAGCTTCGCTCCTGCTTCGCCCGTGGATGACGAAGTCGAGAAGCTTCGGTTAATTTTCCCAAGTCGCTACAGGAAATCGCCTCAGGCAAACGGCACGGCGGTTGTGCCCTTCGGCAGCTTGGCCTCGTCGTCGGGCTCGACATGGATGGTGACGCGCACCGAGGGGATTTCGGCTTTCAGCGCGTCCTCGATGCGGTCGCAGATGACATGGCTGGCGCCGACCGACATGTCTGCGTCGACGACCAGATGAAACTCGATGAAGGTGGCGCGGCCGGCGATGCGCGTCTTGAGGTCGTGAACCTCCAGCGCGCCCTTGCAATTGGCCGAGATGACGTCACGGATGCGCATGTGTTCCTGGGTGTCGACGGCGCGGTCCATCAGGCCGTTCATCGACGAGCCTATGACATGCCAGCCCTGCCACAGGATGTTCAAAGCCACGAGGACGGCAAGTGCGGGGTCAAGGATCTGCCAGCCGGTCAGGATCGCTCCGACCAGGCCGCCGAAGACGCCGATCGAGGTGACCACGTCGGTCATGATGTGGTTGCCGTCGGCGACCAGTGCCGGTGATTTCTCCGCCCTGCCGGCGCGGATCAACGTCCAGGCCCAGAAGGCGTTGATGACCGTAGCGACGCCGTTGACGGCAAGACCTTCCCAGGGCTGTTCGAGCGGTGCCGGGGTCTGCCAGTGGCGCCAGACCTCGTTGAGGATCAAAAGGGCGGCGAGCACGATCAGCACGCCTTCCAGCACCGCCGAGAAATACTCGGCCTTGTGATGGCCGAAAGGGTGGTCCTGGTCGGCCGGCTTGTGGCTGACCTGGATCGCCCAGAAGGCTGCAACCGAGGCAATGACGTTGACGATCGATTCCAAGGCGTCTGAGTAGAGCGCCACCGAGCCGGTGACGTACCAGGCGGCAGCCTTCAGCGCGAGCACGACAAAAGCGACGATAATCGACCAGAAGGCGAGATTGGCGATTTTGCGCTTCGCGGCCGCCTTGGCCGCGATCGCCATCGTGTTCTCGGCTTCAGCCATGATCGTCAGGCGGCCTTTTCCTTGGCCTTGCGGGGCAGGTGGGCGACGATGTTCTCGATGATGCGCATGCCAGCATTGTGGCCGAGCGTCATGATCGATTCCGGGTGGAACTGTACCGCGGCGATCGGCTCCTTGCGGTGTTCGAAGGCCATGATGATGCCGTCCTCGGTCTCCGCCGTGACGATGAAATCGTCGGGCAGGCGCACCGGATCGGCAAAGATCGAGTGGTAGCGGCCGACGGTCACTTCCTTGGGCAGGCCCGAGAAGATGATGCCGGGCTTGGAGACCCGGATGCGCGAGGGCTTGCCGTGCATCGGTATGTGCAGCTGCCGCAGTTCGCCGCCATAGGCCTCCGCCAATGCCTGCAGGCCAAGGCAGACGCCGAAGATCGGCAGTTCGCGGGCGCGCGCCTTCTTGATGGTTGCGGCGCAATCGAAGTCCTTCGGCGTGCCGGGGCCGGGCGACAGCACGACGAGATCGGGTTTCAGCCGGTCGAAGACTTCCTCAGGCACCGGCGAGCGAACGGTCGAGACGTTGGCGCCGGTCTGGCGGAAATAATTGGCCAGCGTGTGGACGAAACTATCCTCGTGGTCGACCAGCAGGATGTTGACGCCGTCGCCGACGC
>NZ_RZTF01000930.1:0-410 GCF_004023175.1 Mesorhizobium sp. M7A.F.Ca.MR.362.00.0.0 | reverse complement strand
GACCAGTTCATCAGCAGGAATTTCGTTCTCGTCGTCCCGAAATTCTCGAGAGCAGCGGTAACTGCCTTGCTGGATTTAAAGGCGGAACTCAAGTAACCAACGCAAGCATTGATCTAATCTTGCCCGAACGGCTTGGTCCGCTTCGGGCTCGATCGCGTGGTTCACGGCATGTGCTGCCAAATGGGCGCAAATAGTCCTCAGGCTTCCGGCGGCTGGGCATCGCGGTAGCCCCTTCGCCTCTTGCTCCGCTCGAGGCGGACCAGTGCGCTGTCCGCCTCTTCCGACTGATCGAATGTCTGCACCATCGACTGGCCGTTCGTTCCGATGCGGCCCCAGTTGCGGATGACCGAAGCGCCTCCGAACAGCGTTGGCTGGATCGCCAGCACATAGAAGCGCCGCATGTTTTGTGT
>NZ_RZTF01000929.1:0-413 GCF_004023175.1 Mesorhizobium sp. M7A.F.Ca.MR.362.00.0.0 | reverse complement strand
CAAGTTATGGATCTTGTGCCGTGACAAATTGTTGAGCCACTTACGCAGTCCGCTCAATTCTGGTCGATCGTCGCAGGTCTTCGTCTAGCCGAGCTGCATTGCTGAAAATTTCGATGAGTTGTTTGGCCGCAGCTAAGCCCCGGATCATGCAGTCGCCCTGCAACACAGCCTCAAGATAAACGAGCGATCGCCCCATCCGGATGTCTTCAACAATCCTGTAAACATGCGTCCAACTGGCCTTTTGCTTATCGTGCTCAGGCTGCGGCTGGCGATGAGCGACAACATATATGTTAGACCACTCTGATCGGCCAAACCGCTTTTTCCAGTAACAGGAGCCCACATAGTGAATCTCGTCACAGGATTGGGTCACCAGTGGCGGATCGGACTTACTATCCCCTTGCATCACTCTACTC
>NZ_RZTF01000928.1:0-413 GCF_004023175.1 Mesorhizobium sp. M7A.F.Ca.MR.362.00.0.0 | reverse complement strand
GATCTTTTTCAAGTTCTTCTGTATTTAACACTTCAGTTTTAATGGAATTAGATATCGGAACTGGTAGAGGTTGAATAATGGAATCTTTAGGTTTTATAAAGAATTTAATTTCTTTAACAGCTCTTCCTTGTTTAATCTCTTGAAATTCAAATGTAATATCTGATTTTTTGTTTATCTGTTTTTGAGAAGGCAGTAATACTCGTTGCTTAAAATTCCCGTAAGCAGGATATATATTTGTTGCCCCTAACTTATGTCTAAGATCTTCCATATTGAAAGTTCTTTCTTTTAAACGTTCATATTGCTTTAGTAGCTCGTATATCCTTATAGAATAATGTCCCTTTAGTTTACTTACATTTTTTAAATGATAAGATGTAAACTCCTTTTTCAATTCTAATAAATATGGGGTAAGAAAT
>NZ_RZTF01000927.1:0-413 GCF_004023175.1 Mesorhizobium sp. M7A.F.Ca.MR.362.00.0.0 | reverse complement strand
CCGACGAGCCGACCGGCAATCTCGACACCGCCCGCACGCACGAGATCATGGAGCTTCTCACCCGGCTCAACACCGAGCTTGGCCTGACCATCGCCATGGTCACGCATGAGGCCGACGTCGCCGACTATGCCGAACGCACCATCCGCTTCCTCGACGGCCATGTCGCTTCGGATTCCAGGAAGCTGGAGATCGCACAGCCATGATCTGGGAAACCGTCCGCCTCTCGCTGCGCTCGATCCGCCGCAATGTGCTGCGCTCGTTCCTGACGCTGCTCGGCATCGTCATCGGCGTTGCCGCCGTCATCGCCATGCTGACCATCGGCTCGGGCACCACAGCAAAGGTCAAGGCCGACATCTCCAAGCTCGGCAGCAATCTGCTGGTCGTCCGCTCCGGCCGCCCGGCCGGCCCCGGCG
>NZ_RZTF01000926.1:0-414 GCF_004023175.1 Mesorhizobium sp. M7A.F.Ca.MR.362.00.0.0 | reverse complement strand
GAGGATTTCGAACTGCTCGGCGAGAGACGGGTTCGGATTGAAGGCGTACCGCGCCTGTCGTTTGCGCATCATGTGGACCATCTCGATGCCGGACAAGGTGACCGCGGCGGCGTGCGTCGATTTGAAACCGAGCATCGGCCGCACCCGGCGCTTGATGCGCCGCCGGATTTTCACCGGGCTCCCGAGCACGAACTCCAGTCGCCAGGAGGGGGAAATGGGTGGACTTTCCACCAGCCGTTCGGGCGCGCTGGCGCGATGCTTGGCTGGCTGGCTGGCTGGCTGGGCACGCCGATCTTCGGCAGTTGCGTTTCGCTTCCGTAGATAATCTAGCCCGGAAAATTCATGGTGGGTTGGCGGATGTAGTGCAAGCCATTGAAATGACGTAGGATTTGGTTGCTAAAGCCGATCCGCATC
>NZ_RZTF01000925.1:0-418 GCF_004023175.1 Mesorhizobium sp. M7A.F.Ca.MR.362.00.0.0 | reverse complement strand
GTACGAGCGATATAAAGGGCAACTAGAGACGTTTACAAACGATCGTTTGCTGATGTCTTCGGTGTTTGTACAACACTCCTTTCCCGATCCTGAGAAACGCCGCAAATGGCTCGTGAAGCGCAAAATCGACGCTCCGGTCGACCACAGGCCTGGCAAATCGGCTACTGCGCCGTTGCCCAGCTCGAGCGTGCGTTGATTTCGGAGCGGACCAAGGCCGGCATCATCGCCGCACGATCGAAGGGGCGGCTGGCAGGCAATCCTGGTAGCCGCGAGCGCAAGCTCGAAGCCCTGGCGAAGATGACGGCCGTGCAACAGGCTATTCGGACACGGATTCACGGTAGCGGCGTAACGATCACGGGCGAGCGGTCAGTTGGAGCGGCATGAGGCCATTAGCGTCCACTTCAATGCTGTACCGCCT
>NZ_RZTF01000924.1:0-425 GCF_004023175.1 Mesorhizobium sp. M7A.F.Ca.MR.362.00.0.0 | reverse complement strand
GCCTGGCAGGCTGCGCGGCGGGTCCGGGCGGCAGCGGAGATCAACGTTGAGCCGCAGCGCGTCCAGCGCCTGCGCCGTCAGGCGCGGCATGAGCCACACGACCGCCAGATCGGTTTCCACATCCAGAACCACTGTTCCCTTGGCGGTGCCGCGTTTCAGACGCCCGACGCCGAGCGCCAGATCGGCGAAGGACCGGGCGACGGTGCGGGCGAAGAGGCTGCCTTCGCCGGTCAGCACGACATGGCGGGCATGACGCTCGAAAAGTTCCACGCCCAGTTCCATCTCCAGATTGCGCACGTGGCGGCTGACGGCGGCATGGCTGACGCCCAGTTCGTCCGCCGCCGCAGCGAAGCTGCCATGCCGGGCAGCGGCCTCGAAGGCGCGGGTGGCGTTGAGGTTCGGCAGTTTGCGCATGAGATCAGCAT
>NZ_RZTF01000923.1:0-427 GCF_004023175.1 Mesorhizobium sp. M7A.F.Ca.MR.362.00.0.0 | reverse complement strand
GTCTTTGCTACACGCACTGCGGCGGGCCCGGACAACGTCGCCCCGGCCTGCCGCTCATCGAAATACGTCAACAGGTCATCAAACTGGCCGAGACTGCGCTGGTTCTGCACCTCCGCACGGAAGCCGGATCGGCTGGAGCCGGCATAGCCCTCGAAGGCGGCGACGGAGGCATGCTTGTACTGGATCATGCCGGCAATTGTGCCGAAGGGACGGTTGGCAATGTGCCATGCAATCGTGCGTCTGAACTGCCGCGTCGTGATCCGCCAAGGCTGATCACCTGGTCCGTTCGGGACCGCCGGCGTATCCGGTGTGCCGAACAGGTCGTTGAGATGGTCGCGGAAGTGGTTGAGTTGGCGGACAATCTCGGCCGAGAGGTGATCCTTGCAAACGGACCTTGCGATAAGAACGGGCCAGAGCGTCGTGAGCC
>NZ_RZTF01000922.1:0-432 GCF_004023175.1 Mesorhizobium sp. M7A.F.Ca.MR.362.00.0.0 | reverse complement strand
GATGATGACGGCACCTCGGCGCGCGATCTGGACGTGCGGATCGAGATCAAGCCCTCGACCGACTTAACCTGGCAGCTGCCCGTTCTGTATGCCGACATCGGGACGACGACTGAGGAATACGAGAACAGCCTGAAAGTAGTTCACCGCGAGGACATCGTCTCGGCCATGACCACCGGCCGGACACAGGTGGTCTACAACCAGACGGCTGAGCCAAACCCGACCTCGGCTGAACGTGGACTGGCATCAGCCTACGGCAACCGAGTTTGGTGGATCGACTCCGCTGGGGGCGAGTTCCACCCGAGGTTCTATTCGAACCAGGACTTCTTTCAACCTGACGGCCTTGTCATGTCCGGTACCCTGGGCAAAGAGGTCGCCACGTTCGATGACATCAACTATGTCGCGCTGATCGACCCCGACCGGACGGACATAAAG
>NZ_RZTF01000921.1:0-440 GCF_004023175.1 Mesorhizobium sp. M7A.F.Ca.MR.362.00.0.0 | reverse complement strand
GTTCAGCTTCGTCAGAGCGAGAACATCAGCCAGCCACCTGATGGAGCCGCGTGTCACCAAAAACAATGAGCACCTTCAAGGGCGTTGGAACCTCTCAAAATGCGTTGCGATGGTCGATCTCAAGCGCTAGGCCCCGCAAAACTGCACGCCCGCCTTCGCGAAAAAGCTTGAGGTCATTCGGCTTGGTAATCTGGATGCCGGAAATAGTTGTTCCCGCCGGAACCGCGCTGCGGAAGCCCTCACTCTCCGCACCATTGAACCGCGGCCGTGGATAAAAATCTCCTGCGGCGGCTTGCCGTGCCCACTGATGTAGCTGTCAGCGCAGCGGCTGACGATCTCCGCAGCTTTTCCTTAGAGAGGTGAAACTCCCCGAGGCGATCAGACCCGAATGCGCCACAGCACCCTTGAACACAATACCTTCGCCGGTATGCAGGAAAATC
>NZ_RZTF01000091.1:0-18651 GCF_004023175.1 Mesorhizobium sp. M7A.F.Ca.MR.362.00.0.0 | reverse complement strand
GACGATATCGATGGATGTTCTGCCCTGCAGCAGCCCGGCCGCCTGCCCGGCAGCGCTTTGAGCACCAGAGAGAACAGTCGCCATCGCGCTGGGCAAACGCGCCCAGTCGAAGCTATTGCCGGCGAGCTTGTCGATCAACATGCCGAGCGCCAGCAAGGTCCCGGTGTAGCCGGTCGAACTGGCCCCATTGTCGGCACCCGAATCCGTTGCCAGCACCGCGCCGGTGAGACCAGCCAGCGGATTGTCGCTGCCACGGCAGACCGCCAGGCGCGGCGAGCCCGATGCCTCGCGCATGACATCGAAAATCTCGCGGCTCTGCCCGGAGGCGGACAGTGCGATGAAGGCATCTGCAGCCGCATCCGTGCGGCCATAAAGATCGGTTGGCGTGTAGGCAAAAGCCTTGATGCCGGAGGCGCGGAGGTAGGATGCACCGGCTAGCGCCGCCTGGTAGCTGGCGCCGATGCCGGCAAGCCCGATCGTCTTGCCGGCAAAAGCGCTGAGATCCAGGTTGTCCAACGACAAGGCCACCGAGCGCCTGCCAATTTCGAGACTTTCCGTCTGGCGCGCCACCGCCGGGCGGTAGCCGATACGCTTCATCATTCAAAGGACTCCAATTTCTGACGACAGCCCTTGGCCGACCAGCAGCCGTCTGGCCAAGGCGACCGCACCCAGCACCGGCGGCTCCCGCAGCAGCAGCACCTGGCTCGACGGCGATACCTTTGCCATGGCCTCGACAAATGCTGTCATCAGCATCGGCTGCTCCGAGATGACACCGCCGCCGGCCACGACCAGGGCATGATTGGCGCCACGTTCGATCAAGAGTTCGACCAGCGCGGCAAGCCCTGCCCCGCCTTCGCTGATGACGCGGATGGCCAGAGCCGAGCCGGCGATCGCCGCATCGAACACGGCATTGGCATAGCGACCCCAGACCGCCGCGCCGCGCGTTTCGTTGAGCAGGATGCCGAGCTTAGTCTGGTCGTCGGTATTGAGTTCGCGCATCAGCGCGGCGATCAGCGGGTCGCCATCCTGGCCCCGGTCGAGGCTGTGGCGGATCGCCTTCGCCGCCTCGCGCACCAAGGCCGGCGCGCTGCCCTCGTCGCCGAGGATCCAGCCCCAGCCGCCGGCGGCCAGCATCTCGCCATCGACTGTCCGCGCCACCGCGATGGAGCCTGTGCCGGAGACGACGCCGATGCCATCGATATAGCCAGCGGCAGGAACCATCAGTTCGGCATCGTTGACCACCTGCACCGCACCGTCGGTCCTGCTGGCCAACAGCGCCTGGAAGCGAAGGCATTGTTCACCTGTATCGCAGCCATGCGCGCCGACTGCCAGCGCGACAGGTGCTGCGCCGGCGCACAGCCCAGTGACGATGCCGGCCAGTGTCTTGGCATCGGTCTCCATCTGGCGAATGCGCCAGCTCTCCGTCACCAGCACCTCGTCGGCGATCGTGTGCTGGCCCTGGCACGCCATGATGCGCGTCTTGGTGCCGCCTATATCCACGCCTGCAATGATTTTCTGGGTCACCGATATCCACCGCGCACGCCGGACGAAGCGGGTTGCCGCGTCCAATCCTTGTTAGTTAGGAAACTTTACAAACTATCTTTCCAGACGGCAAGAACTATGATTTGATAATCGTCGTAAAAAGCGCATCAAGCGCGATTGGGAGATTGCAACATGAGCAGGAGAAGGATTGGGCTGGCCCTCGCGGCCGCATCTTTCGCATGGGGACTGGCAGCCAGCGTGGCGCATGCCACCGACATCTCGTTCTGGACCTGGCGCCAGGAAGACAAGGCCGCCTACAACGAACTTTTCGCCGATTTCACCAAAGCCAACCCGGACATCCATGTGAAGTTCGAGTCCTTCCCGGACGAGAACTATCCGACCATCGTCTCGACGGCGCTGGCCGCCGGCAAGGGCGGCGACGTCATCCACACCCATGCTTACGGTTGGCTGGAGCAGTTCGTAAAGGCCGGCTATTTCGAACCGCAGGATCTGACCACGGTGCCTTCGCTCGCCAACCAGCCGGCCGATGCGCTGGTGGCCGGCACCTACCGCGCCGACAAGAAGGTCTATTCCCTACCCTTCGCTTCGCAGACGCTCGGACTGTTCATCAACAAGGACGTCTTCGCCAAGGCCGGGCTGACCCCGCCGACCACATGGGATGAGTTCATAACTGTCAGCAAGGCGCTCAAGGACAAGGGTATTTACCCCCTAGCCAACGGCATGGGCACCAGTTGGTTCAACGAGATGTTCGTCGCCATCTTCACCAACCCGTTCCTCGGTCAGGACTTTGTCAGCGACCTGACGTCGGGCAAGACCACCTTCAAGGACCCGCGTTATGTCGCGGCGCTCGGCAAGCTACTCGAACTGCGCGACTACATGCCGCCCGGCTTCGAAGGCATCGACTATGACACCGCCGGCCAGCTGTTCATCAGCGGCAAGGCGGCGATGCTGGCCGGCGGCAGCTTCGACATCGCCAGCTACCGCACCCAGAACCCGGCCATCAACATGGACTTCGTCGCCCCGCCCATGGCCAAGGCCGGCGACACCCCGCAGGTGACCAAGTTCTTCGACGGCGGCTATGCCGTCAACGCCAAGTCGGCCAACAAGGAGGCGGCGCTCAAGCTCGTCAACTGGATGGGCACAAAGGAGTTCGGCGACAAGTTCTCCGCGCTGCTCGGCAACATCTCGCCGATCAAGGGCGTCGTCATCAAGGACGAGCTTCTCGCCCACGTCGCCAAGTTGAACGAAACCGCCATGCCGCATATCAATGTCGTCTACTTCCGTTTCGAGAAGCCGACGGGATCGGAGCTGCTGCAGGGCGACATCACCAAGATGATGTCGGGTTCGATCACCCCGGACCAGCTGGCCGCCGACCTGACCAGCGGCCTCGCCAAATGGTACAAGCCTTTCCAGGGCAAGTGACATGAACATCGGCCGACGCCACACCACAAAAGCCTTTCCGTGGCGCCGGTCACTCTGGATCGCGTCCCTGCTGACACCGGCCCTGATGGTCATGGTGTTGTTCGTGCTCTGGCCGCTGCTGTCGGCCTTCCGCCTTGCCTTCTATGAGTTCAACGGCTTGCAGCCGACCGGATTCATCGGCTTTGAAAACTTCCGCAAGGTGTTGTTTGAACAGCCTTACAGCGACTGGACCTACAATGCGCTGAAGCACAACATCATCGCCTTCGTGGCGCTGATGGTGTTCGAGAACGGCACCGCCTTCCTGCTCGCCTATGCCTTGCTGAAGGCGCTGCCCGGCCACCGTATCCACCAGGTCATCGTCTTTCTTCCGGTCGTGCTGTCGGCGGTCATCGTCGGCTTCCTGTGGAAACTGTTCCTGCATCCGCTGTTCGGCCTGGTGAACCAGACGCTGGCGCTGGTCGGCATCAGCGCCATCCCGTGGCTCGGCAACGAACACACCGCACTAGGCAGCGTCCTGTTCGCCAATGTCTGGCACTGGCTCGGCTTCCCGACTCTGGTGCTTTTGGCCGGCATGCAGCGCATCAGCAAGGACGTGATCGAGGCCGCCCGTCTCGACGGAGCGGGCGACTATGTACTGATGACCAAGATCGTGTGGCCGCTGATAGCGCCCAGCGTCACCATCGTCACTATCCTGACCTTCATCGGCAGCTTCAACTGGTTCGAAATCCCTTATGTGATGGCCGGCCTTACCGGTTCGCCCGGCGGCGCCACCGACGTGCTCGGCCTTTATTTCTACCGCACCGCCTTCGGCTCCACGACGACCGGCATCCAGGATTTCGGCCAGGGCAGCGCGCTGGCCGTGATGATGTTCATCATCGTTGCAGGCGTCACTGCAATCGCGCTTCGCTACCTGCGCCGTCGCGAGATCGAGCTGTGAGCGCGACAGCCCGCACCGGGCAACCCGCCGAGTTGCTGAAGAATGGCGCCATCCAGCTGATGCTGGCGATCAACGCCGTCATCATGATCTATCCGCTGTTCGTCATGGTGATGTCGTCCTTCAAGACCAATGCCGAGATATTCAGCTCGCCCTTCGCCCTGCCGGCTCACTTTTCGCTGGCCAATGCCGAGCGTGTGTGGAGCGAAACCAACTTCGTCCGCTACCTCGCCAATTCCGTCGGCATCACCGTGGCCGCGGTGGCGCTGATCCTTCTGTTCAGCACCATGGCCGCCTATGCGATTGCCCGCTACCAGTTCAGGCTGAGCGCCTTGGTGCTGATGTTTTTCCTCAGCGGCATGACCGTGCCGCTGAAACTGGCGATTATTCCGCTGTTTATCCAGCTGGATTCACTGGGCATGGTCGACAGCTATGCCGGCCTGGTGCTGGTCTATGTCGCCATGGGCATTCCCTCGGCGGTGTTCATCATGACCGGCTTCCTCCGAACCTTGCCGCGCGAACTAGAAGAGTCCGGACGAATGGACGGCGCCAGCGAATTTCGCATCATGCGCTCGATCATGTTGCCGTTGGCGCGCCCGGCGCTGGTCATCGTCGCCATCCAGAACGCCGTGCCGATCTGGAACGACTTCTTCTTCCCGCTGGTGCTGATCACCTCGGACGAGCTCAAAACCTTGCCGCAGGGCCTCACCGTCTTCGTCGGCGAGTTCACCACCGACTGGGGCGTGCTGTTCACCGGACTGACACTGGCAGCGCTGCCGATCACCCTGCTCTACATCGTGCTGTCGAAGCAGTTCATCTCCGGCATCACCCAAGGCGCAGTGAAATAAGGCGCGGTCAAATAGCCCGCTCAACCTGACGAGGTTTCTTTCAAGTGGCGAACCAGAACAAGATCATCATCACCTGCGCGATTACCGGCTCGATCCACACGCCGTCGATGTCGCCGCATCTGCCGGTGAGCGCACAAGACATCGCCGAGGCCGCGATAGGCGCGGCGGAGGCCGGCGCTGCCATCGTCCATCTGCATGCGCGCAACCCCATCGATGGCCGTCCCGACCAGTCGACCGAGGCCTTCGCGCCCTTCCTCAGGGTGATCAAGCAGCGCTCGGACTGCGTGATCAACATCACCACCGGCGGCGCCGCGAAGATGAGCGTCGAGGAGCGGGTCAAGCCGGCGGCGGCCTTTGCGCCGGAAGTCGCCTCACTCAACATGGGCTCGATGAATTTCGGCCTCTATCCGATGCTGGAGCGCTTCAAGACCTTCGAACATGATTGGGAACGTCCATATGTCGAAGGCTCGCGCGACCGCATCTTCCGCAACACCTTTGGCGATATCGAGCACATATTGCGCACTTGTGCGGAGAACGGCACGCGTTTCGAAATCGAGTGTTACGACATCGGCCATCTCTATACGCTCGCCCATTTCGTCGAGCGCGGCCTGGTCAAGGCGCCGTTCTTTGTCCAGAGCGTGTTCGGTATCCTTGGCGGCATCGGCACCCATCCGGAGGATGTCGCGCATATGAAGCGCACCGCCGACCGCCTGTTTGGGCAGGACTACCACTGGTCGGTGCTGGGCGCAGGCCGAAGCCAACTGCCGATCGCCACCCAGGCGATTGCGCTTGGAGGCAATGTGCGCGTCGGGCTGGAGGACTCGCTGTGGATCGGCAAGGGCCAGCTGGCGAAATCCAACGCCGAGCAGGTGAAGAAGGTCCGCCAGATCATTGAGGGGCTCGGTGCCTCGGTGGCCACCCCTGACGAGGCGCGGCAGATTTTGCAGCTCAAGGGTGGCGACAAGGTCTCTTTCTGAGGACAACACTAATGAGTGCGGTCACCATATCGGGCGTCGAGAGAGCCCTTGGCAAAGCGAAGGTTATCCACGACGTATCTTTCGACATCGCGTCCGGTGAGTTCGTCATCCTCGTCGGACCGTCCGGCTGCGGCAAGTCGACCTCGATACCGTCGAAGCATGGCCGGCGCCTTTCCGCCAGCAGGCGCGGGCCTTGCTGGCGGCGGAGCGGAATGACGATCCGGATGCCGCGCTCGATCTCCTCGTGCTCGAGGCGGCGCTGGCCGATAGCGACGACCAGGCGCTGGCGCGCAAGGTGCTAGCCCGCATCGAAGCCGGTTCGAGCCGGCCGTCCTTCCTGCCGCGCCTGCTCTTGAGTCGGGCCGGGTTTGCCGCCTGCGCTGCTGCCGCGCTCATAGCGGCGACGCTGGTAGGCTACCAGGTGGCGCGGCTGCAGGACGATCCGTCCGCTATGGAGCTTCTGGCGCTGGCGTCGGGATCGTCGCTGGCTTATGGCGTGTCCCGGATGATCCGGCAGAGGAGGGCTCGCTTTGAAGCGTTCCTGGATATGACGGCGAGGCTGGTGGTGCTCGCCCTTTCGCTCGGGGTCAACTTCTTCCTCCTCGGCTATGCCTTGCACGGCCTGCGCAAGGGCGCGGCGCCGCGCGTGCTGTTGTCGGAGATTGCCAGCACTTATCCGCCCGAGGTAAGGAAGGAGTTCCGTGGCGTGCTGCGCGACAACGGCGCTCGCACCTTCCAGGCACTGCGCCAACTGCGTGCCGCGCGCACCATTGTGGCGGCGGCACAAACAGCCAAACCCTTTGACCAAGCGGCGGTGAAGGACGCGATGGCTGGGGTGCGCACCGCCACGACCAGCCTTCAGGCGACGATGCAGGACTATCTCATATGGCGCTGAAGAATGTAACCGCCAAACCCCCCTGTGGGAGGCTGAGCCGCTACGGCCCTACTGGCGGCACAATCGTCACCGACCTATGTCGATATCCAACCGGCTTTGAGGCCGATCACGAAGATGGAACAATGCGGCACGACAGGCTTGTCCTGACCTTGCTCCGGCGCGAACTCTCGGCTGGCTTGCGTTTGATGCGCCGCCGCGACCTTGCCTGGATCGGGTTTGGTGGCTGGGCCCTTTTTGCCTACGCCATGGCCGACGTCGTTGTCGCGTTGCAGGCGGGGGCGGCCACGCTGCGGCAGGAGCAGGCGCTGTGGCTGCTTGGTTTGCCAAGCGCGCTTCTCATTCTTGGCGGCTTCGCTGGCAACGCGCTCGCCAGGCTTTGCCTGTCGCGCGCCTTCGCGCCTTTCCTGAAGGCTTTGCCGCTGTCGCTTCGGGAGCGCCGGCGCATGGCGGCGGTGGCGGCGTGTGCGCTGGGCGTCCCCATTGTTTTCATCGTCGCAGCAGCAGTAGGCCTTGGATGTCTCGTCATTGCAAAACCACTGGCAGCGACCTGGGGTCTCGGCGCCGCGATCCTGTTTGGCGCCGGCTTCTGTGCGACAGCCGTCCTGTGCCTGCGGAGCGCGCGCGACCTGGTCAACGCCGACACTGCCGATCTGGCAAGGGATCCGGACGGGCGCCGCCCCTTGCTAGGTGCCGTCGATCGTTCGACGCCGGCCTAGCTCTCCAGCTGGGCCTGGGATCTACCCGCCGGCCGCATAGTACTTTCATGGCGCCTAGTGGGAGCAGCCATCCTGTTTGGTTTCGCGACGGTTGTTGCTGCCTCCATCAGCTTCGTTCGTCACGATGCCGTGCCGGCGGCCATGGCCGGCCTGACCGGCGGCCCTCTCGTCTTCATGCTGAGCGCGCGCTTCCATCCGCTCGACTCGCCAGTGCTGCGCACGGCTCCGCTCGGCTTCACCAGGGCCTGGCTGCGCCTGGCGCGGCTGCCCCTGCAATTGTCGGTCGCCTACTTTCTCCTGCCGGCCGTTGCTGCCCTGGCGGCTGAGCCGTCGGCCTGGGCGTTGCCGCTCGCTAGCGGCTTCTGGCTGCTGGCGCTGAACGGCGCCTATGCGGTGTTTGCCGCCTATTTCATGACCTCGCCATTCGTCGCCGCGCTGAGCTTCCTCGGCACCATCGCCTACACCAGCTACGAGTCGCTCGAATATGGGCGCACGGTGCTGATCGGCTTTGCCGCCCTTGTCCTGTTCCTGTGGCACCGGGCGCAACGGAGATATCGCCATGGATAGCAGTGTCGATCTGTCGAGATACTCGCGGTTCGCGGGCTCGGCGCCGGCTATGGGGGCCGACCAGTTGTCGCCGGCATCGGGATGACGCTCGATCGGGGTGACATCCTTGGCCTGCTCGGCGCAAACGGCTCAGGAAAATCCACCTTGCTGAAGGCGATCACCGGTCAGATCCGGCTGCTCCAGGGAAGTGTGGCGATCGACGGCCTCGATCTCGCCAGCGCGCCGGAGCCCGCCAAGGCCGGCTTCGGTCTGGCCATCGATCCGCCTGAACTGCCGGCAGCGCTCACCGGACGGCAATATCTCCAGTTCGTCGCGTCGGTCCGTGGCTGTACGGAGAATGACTGGCCTGGCGTCGATGTTGTCGAGAGATTGGGGCTGAGGCGCTGGATCGAACGGCCGATTGCCGAATATTCGCTTGGCACGCAGGCCAAGATTGCCATTGCCGCCGCATTGCTCGGCGCGCCACCGCTGCTCATCTTCGACGAATCCCTGAATGGCCTCGATCCGCTCGCCGCCTTTGAGGTCAAGCGCATCATCCGTGCCATCGCACTGAGGGGCAGCCACGCGGTCATCATCTCCACCCATATCGTGGAAGCCGTTCCCGGCCCTTTGCAACCGCGCGGTGCTTCTGGCCGAGGGCAGCATTGTCCGAGAGTGGGATGCCCGGCAGTTGGCTGAGGCCAGCCACGCGCCCGGCGCTTTTGAGCTCCACGTTATGCAGGCGCTGTCGGAACCCATGAGCTGGCCAAAGAGGTAACGCGGCTTTTTTACCCAGAGGGAACGGCTTTCGGGTGACGTCTGCCTTTGGGTAGTGGCAAAGGCATCCCGAACTAGCGGACGGAGGCGCAAAGCTGCCATTCGTTTCAAAATAAATATGATCAGCAAATGCTGTATCAGCTTCTTGAGTCAAATTGGGCGAACCGCTTACGCCACGTAGGTCGGCTGCGTGAAAGCCGGCAGGAAGCGACCGCCACCCTTCAACCGCACCATGGCGTACGTGGCTGGAAGAGCGACGGACGGCGACCAGCAGCGAGTTCGCCAGCAGACTGGAGATACAACGTCGAGTGCACGAAGATCAGAAAGGCGCGAGATCTCGCCCAACCGCAGTTCGACGCTTACTTGATGATGCCGATCTTCTTGCGATCAATGGTCACGAATACGGCGCAGACCAAAACCGTACCCTTGACGATATTCTGAAGGTACGGATCGACACCGGCCATGTTCATGCCGTTGGAAAGCAGAGTGATGATCAAAACGCCCAGCATGGTACCGACAACACTGCCTACGCCTCCAGTCAATGGTGTTCCGCCGACGACCACCGCGGCTATGACGTCCAGTTCAAGCCCCTCCCCGAGTTGGGCGGTGGCGGCCATGGCGCGCGCGGCTTGTAGCAAGCCGGCAATGCCGCACAAGGCACCGAGAAGCACATACATATAGATTTTCACGCGCGCGACCTGAATGCCCGTTAGAATGGCGACACGTTCCCCACCGCCTATGGCGCGAACCTCGCGCCCGAACACCGTCCTGTTGATGATGCCATACGCGACAACCATCAGCACCAGGCCAATGATCACGGAGTGCGGAATGCCCAAAGTCCGATTGGTATAGACATCAAGGAATTGCTCATCCTCGATCGAGACAGGAGCGCCACGTGTAAAAAGCAGCACGATGCCGCGATAGACCACCATCGCTCCCATGGTTGCGATGAAGGACGGCACCTTGCCTTTGGCTAGGAGAACGCCGTTGATCAATCCGGCAACAGCACCGACGGCAATGGCGGGAATGATCGCCGCGGCGCCAAGGCTGTCAGCTGTCAATGCGGCTGCCAATGCCGCGAGTGCAACAATTGAACCGACCGAAAGATCGATTGAACCGGCCATGATGACGAAGGTCATGCCGAGCGCAGCAACCAGCAGCACCGTGCCCTGTTGAAGCACGATGAGAAGGTTGCTGAAGGTCAGGAAGCGTGGCGAGGCTATCGAGAAGATCACAATGAGCAGGACGAGCATGGCAAGCGGAACGCCGCGTTTGACGACTTCGAACTTGGCATTGACGCCGGGTTCCCTGGTTGCGTTCGGTGTCTTGGTGGCGATCGAGGTCACGTTCGTTTCCATGGTCAGGCCATATGTCCAATGATGTCATGCTCGGTGGCATCGGCTGCCGTCTCGATGCGATGCGTAATTTGTCCTTGCCGGAGCACCAGCAAGCGGTCCGACATACCGATCAGTTCGGGCATGTCTTCTGATGACAGGATCACGGCGAGGCCCTGCGCCGCCTTCTGCCTGACGAGGCGATAGATTTCCGTTCGGGCGCCGATATCGACCCCGCGTGTAGGATTGTTGAGCAGGAGCAAGCGCGGCTGGACAGCCAGGCATTTGCCGATCACCACCTTTTGCAAATTGCCGCCCGAGAGCGAACGGCAGGACGAATCGACGCTTTGTGTCTTGATGCCGATCTGGGCGATCAGGTCACCCGCGATGGCAGTGGCAGCGGCGCGATCAAAGAACGGCCCATGATGCGGCGGGCGGGCCATCACCAGATTGTCGAGGATACTGAAGTCGGCGATCAGGCCCTCATTGTGACGGTCACCCGGCAGGTAGGCGACGCCCTGTCCCCAGGCGAAAGTCGGACTCGACGGCGCATAAGAACCACCCGCAAGCTTCATCGAGCCACCACGCAAGGGCAAGTCGCCGCAAATGGCTGCGAACAGCGCCTCGGCGCCAGCGCCCTTCAATCCGGCAAGGCCGAGGATTTCGCCGGCATGCACATTCAGGCTGACGCCGCCGAGTTCGCGTCCAACGGCGACCTCGCAGGCTTCGAAGACAACAGGCTTGCTTGGATCTCTCGGCGGCGGCGGCGGATAGATGCTTCTCGCGAGCTCGCGCCCCACCATGCGGCGATGAATTTCATTGGGCTCGATCTCGGTCGTGCGATAGGTTCCGACATACTGCCCGTCTTTCAGGATCGTCAATTCATCCGCGACGGCGAGCACCTCGTCGAGATGATGAGAAACGAAGGCTACAGTCATCCCCTGCCCCTTGAGTTCGCTGATGACGCGAAGGACGGCCTGAACCTCTCGATGATCGAGATAGGCGGTGGATTCGTCGAGAAGGAGGATTTTCGGATTTGTAGACAGCGCTCGGGCGATCTCGATGCATTTCAGCTCGCCGAGATTGAGGCGGCCTGTGTCGGCAGAGACCGATATTTGCGCGCCGATCCGTTCGAGGATCGTTTGCGACGCGGCTTCCATACTTCTGCGGTCGATAAAACCGAGAGGGCCGGCGAACTGCCGCAGGCGATCGATGAAGATGTTTTCGGCAACGGTCAGCGAACGGTTGATCGTGATTTCCTGGTATACAAGCGAGACGCCAAGGGCCGCCGCACCGATGACACTTGGTGGCGCATAGCTTGCTTCATCCAAGGTCATGACGCCACCGTCAGGCCGTTCCGCGCCCGCAAGCATACGCAAGGTCGTCGATTTGCCGGCTCCGTTTTCGCCGACGATGGCGTGAACCATGCCGGGCCGAAGCACCACCGATACGCCATCTACGGCGCGTGTCTGGCCGTAGCTCTTGCGCAGGTCGCTCGCAGTCAGTGTCATGAATTGAATACGCCCAAATGCCAGGCAGGTCCTGCCCGCAACCGGAGGATTGCAGGCAGGTCCAACCGTACGTTCAGTTGCTATATTGCATCTCGAAAACGGCTGGCTTGGCGTCCTTGTTGTAGAAGCGGGAGTGCTGTCTGAAATCATATGTCGGCACGCCGCCGGGAAAGTCCTTCTCGAACTGCGCAACGCGATCCTTGGTCAGCGGCAGCAGCTTTAGCTTGACATTGTCGGCGTCCGCGGGAACCGGAATACCCTTGATGTGATCGAAAAGGGCGACAAGGGCGAAGCCGCCCTGAAGCCAATGACCGCCAATATCGAAAAGCAGGTCACCGGACTTTACCGCATCGACATTCTCAGGGTTGAGATCCATTCCGACGACCATAACGTCCTTGCCGGGCGCTTTCCCGTGATTCTTGAGCGCAGCCATCACGCCGGTCGCAGTGCCGCCGTTCGCGGCCCAGACGCCGATGATGTCCGGATTGCCCTGGAAGAGCGATTCAAACGCGGTCTGTGACGTATCACGGACGAAATTGCCATCGACTTCGCCGGCGACGCGCACATCGGGCGCTTCCTTGAGAGCGTCTTCCAGCCCTTTGCGGCGATCAATGGCGACCGAGGTGCCGGCGGTGCCGTTCACTACGCCGATCACTTTCTTGCCATCCGACCCCGGCTTGATCGCGGCGAACAGCGCCTTGGCCATTTGGTATCCGGCGTCTTCATCGCTCGGCCCGATAAAGGCGATGTAATTGGGGAAACGCTCGGTTTGAGGCGAAAAATCCGGGTAGCTGTCGGTGAGGATGACCGGTATCTCGGCTTCCTTCGCCAAGGTAAGCCCGCGAGCGGCAGTGGCCCAATAAGGTGTGAAAACAATGCCGTCAACTTTCTGGGCCACCAGGTCCTCAAGCGACTTGACCATCTGGTCGGGCTTGTTGTCGGCATTGAGCACGACGAGCTTTACCCCAAGCTCATCCGCTCCCTTCTTCATGAAGGCGACATAGCTGTTCCAGAATTGCGCATCCAGGGTCGGCACGACAACGCCGACCGTGGGTTCATCGGCAGCGACAGCCGCCGTTGACAAGACGGCCGCGGCAGCGGCGCCGACAAGGGCCGATTTCAGCTTCGACAAGAAAGACATGGTTCCTCCAACCCGGTTCGCAACAGAGCCAAGCGCTCTGAATCGCTGACTTAATTCCCATTTTTTGACAAGAACTGCGCACTTGTCAGCGCCAATTGACGACGATTGACGAACATCGCTTATCACATATGGTCAAAATCAGTCAAAATAATTCTAATAAGGCCAAAAGCGATTGGAATTCGCTCATCGCCATGACAAACCAGTGGGCTCGCCGAATGGATTCGTGATATTCGCGATGCTGGGCTCGCCATGATTCCGGCGAGCGTGTTGCTGCACTGTGCGGAGATACGAACGTGGCAAGGAATGTTCGAAAATCAACGGTGGAAGATACCGGGCCCTCGGCGTCCGCCGGGTCATGGGAAGACGATGGCGGGCGTGGACGGGTCGATCTGATTCCGGCCAAGCGCCATGCTTTCATTCTCGAATGCCTCAAACGGGAAGGAACCGTCGGCGTTCAGGAACTCATCGATCTCATCGGCGCGTCACCTTCGACCATACGGCGCGACCTCGAGACACTTGAGCGGCAGGGAGCATTGGAGCGAACGCATGGCGGAGCGATGCTTCAACGCACGGAACTCGCCACCTTCGAGCCAGATCTCGCCACTGCCGCACACTTCGCCAGGGCCGAGAAGGAGGCCATAGGCGCGGCCATGATGTCGGAACTTCGCCCCGGGCAGAGTGTCATTTTCGATGCAAGCACGACTGTCCTGGAAGTCGCCCGCGCCATCGCGGCTGCACCCATTGCGCTTACTGCCGTCACCAACAGTCTGGCGATCGCGCAGATACTCGCAACCGTGCCGGGAGTACGCCTCGTCATGCTTGGAGGCACCTGCAAGCCGGGTTCCCTAACTCTGGTTGGCCAGCCGGGCGAGAATTTCCTGCGCACCATCCACGCCGATGTGGCAATTCTGGGCACGCATGCCATCACCGGGGACATGCTCACGGAGACCTCGCTCGAGGTCGCGGCGATGAAGCAGGCGATGATCGCCGCGGGCACGCCGGGTGGTCGTGCTTGCCGACAATTCCAAATTCACCACTCCCAATTTCTGCACCATCTGCCGCCTGGCCGACATCCACCAGATCATTACCGATGACGGCATCGATCAGGCCAACCTCACCAATCTTCGGACGCTCGATGTGAACGTCCGCGTCGTGCGCGTCAGCCGTCCGGGTTCTTCAGTTGAGCGCTCTTGAGACTGTCGATATCCGGATCATCGCGGACGACCTGACTGGCGCTCTGGACAGCGCGGTTTGCTTCGCCTCGCCAGGCCACGGTGTCGGCGTGAGCTGGCAACTGGATCGTGCGCTCTCGGGGCGTTTGGCTGTCGATATCGCCACACGTGAGGGTGCCGAGACAACCGCCGTCGCGAGACATTCGAGGTACGCGCCGTGGCTTGCCGCCGGACAACTGAGTTTCAAGAAGATCGACAGCCTTCTGCGCGGTCACGTCATCGCCGAAATACAAGCCTGCATCGTCGAGGGTGGGTACCAGCGCGTTGTTCTGGCACCCGCGTTCCCCTTTCAGGGCCGCGTTACACGTCTTGGGCGTCAATGGCGGCTCGACCGGTCCGAAATGGTAGGTCCCGACATCGTCGCCGGCCTGGGTCAGCGCTTTTCGTCTGGCCGGTCGGTACCGGGCGCGCGGCCGGTTCATTTCATCACACTCTACGACGCCGAAACGGACAAGGACCTGGACGAGATCGTTGCCACGGCGAGCGCGCCGCGGACGCTCTGGGTTGGTACGGGCGGCCTCGCTGCAGCGCTGGCACGACACCTAAGCATACCACACAAGCCTGTTCCGGCACTGCCCGCCCCATTCCTGGGCCTTGTCGGCACAAATCACGAAGTCACAGCGGGACAGGTGGCCTTTTTTGCCGCCGAGAATGCGGATGCGCATATCGTCGTGGAACGCGACATCGACAAAGCGAAAAGGGACTTGGCGAAACGGATCATGCGAGGTGCGCCGTCGGTTGTCACCGTCGTTGCATCGGGAGATCGCCACGCGGTGGCAGATCATATCGGCAAGGTGTTTGCCTCGCTTCTCGACGGCTTGCCAAAGCCCGGAACGCTGCTCGTCACCGGCGGTGAAACATTGCGATCGGTGTGCTCCAGCCTGGGCGTCGTCGAACTCACGGTCGAGAGCGAGATCGAGCCGGGGCTTCCGATTTCCAGGATCGAAGGCGGTGTTTTCAAGGGGCTGGCCACAATCTCGAAATCTGGCGCGTTCGGCGACAGCGCCCTCTTCTGCAGGCTCGCGACTCCAGCCCATCGCTGATCAAGACCGTCGCCGGCCAAAGGCATGGGGGCGGGTCATTCGGGCCGGTCAAATCACGTCAAACGACGGTCAGCAGCCCGGGATATGGGCTCGCCTCCCTCGGAGGGGTTGAAAAACATGCCGATTTTCACCGCACCGTTGATTACGAATGACCGCCAAAGAAAACTATTGCGCATTGATGGTTATAAGGATTAGAAGATGATCACAATTGACCGATTAGAGGCGTTCATGTCTGGTCCAAGACTCGGCATCACAATGGGTGATCCTGCGGGCATCGGCCCCGAGATCATCGCCAAGGCATGCGCACGGCTGAAACCGCGCCTTGCCGACGGATCGTTGTCCCTTCTGATCCTCGGCAGCGTCACCGCGATGCGTGCGATGGAGACGATTTCCGGGCGCATTGAGGAGGAACAACCGTCAGCTTCGGCCACCGGGGTTTTTCCGCCGCTAGCCATTCTCGAAGCCGGCCCCGAACGCACACCTATCGAGACAGGCGTCTTGTCGGCGGAAGGCGGGCGCCTCGCCTATCTGGCGATCGAAAAGGCCGTTCGCCTGGCGCAGGCCGGTTCAATTGCGGGCATCGTTACGGCTCCCCTCAACAAGGAGGCGCTCAATCTGGCCGGCTATCATTATGCCGGTCACACCGACATGCTGGCAGAACTGACAGGCGCCCGCGATTCCGTGATGATGCTCGCCCATGGCGATTTTCGCGTCAGCCATGTCTCGACCCATGTAGCGCTGGCCCAGGTTCCGTCGAAACTGACCGAACCTCGGTTGCGGCGGGTTATCCAGCTGACGGTCGAGGCGTTGCGCGGCCTCGGCATTGCCCATCCCCGCATTGCGATCGCCGCGCTCAACCCGCACGCCGGCGAAGGCGGCATTTTCGGCCGTGAGGATATCGACATTACGACCCCGGTCGTCGCCTCCTACACGTCCGCCGATTTTGCGGTGTTTGGGCCTGTTCCGGGCGATACGGTTTTCGTCAAGTTGCGCGCCCGCCAGTATGACGCGGTGGTCGCGATGTATCACGATCAGGGCCATGTCCCGGTGAAACTGCTCGGCTTCAACATCGATCCCGCGACCGGTGAGTGGAAAGCGCTCTCCGGTGTCAATGTCACGCTCGGCCTTCCGATCATCCGCACCTCCGTCGACCACGGCACGGCCTTCGACATCGCCGGCAAGGGCATCGCCAATGAGGACAGTTTGGTCGAAGCGATCGAGTTCGCGGTCCAGATGGCGGCAGCGAAATCCAACCCTTAGGCGTCGGCACGCCTGCAACGCACGCGGAAGCGGATTGAACCATGGCAGCAGAAGACAAGAAATCCTATCTCATGTTGATCGACGGGAAGTTTGTCACCGGCGAAGCCGGCACGCGTTCGGTGATCAATCCGGCCAATGGCAAGGCCTTTGTCGACGTGCCCGAGGCAAGCCCGGATCAGGCTCGCCAGGCGATAGAGGCCGCCCGCAAGGCGCAGAAGGCTTGGGGGCTCAAAGCGCCTCTTGCCCGTGCGGCGATCATGAAGCGGATCGCGGTCTTGATCCGGCAGAACGCCCGACATCTGGCCGAGGTGGTGGTCAGGGAACAAGGCAAACCGATCAATGAAGCAATAGGTGAAGTCGGCGGCGCGGCCGAGTTCTTCGACTACTACGCCGAGTTTGCCCGTCGCATTCAAGGTGAAATCCTGCCATCCGACTACGCGGGAGAGCAGGTCTGGATACAGCGTGTGCCGGTAGGCGTCGTCGCCGCCATTATTCCGTGGAATTACCCGAGCGCCCTGGTCAGTCGAAAGGTGGCGCCCGCCATGATCGCCGGTGACACCATCGTCCTCAAACCGCATGAAGACACGCCACTTTCGGCGCTCGAAATGGCTCGCATCTTTGTCGAAGCGGGCGTGCCGGCCGGCGTCGTGAACATCATAACGGGACGAGGTGAGACCATAGGCGAAGTGCTCTGCACGGAACCCGGCGTCGACCTCATCACCATGACGGGAAGCGTACCGACCGGTAAGCGCATCATGGCGAATGCTTCGCGCAATCTGACGCCTGTTTCGCTGGAGCTTGGCGGCAAGGCGCCATTCATCGTCCTGGCTGATGCCGATCTCGACCTGGCGGTTCGTTCCGCAGCCACGTCGCGCTACATGAATTGCGGACAGGTCTGCATATGCAACGAACGCACGCTTGTTCATCGTTCGATTTACGATCAGTTCGTCACACGCTTTGTGGAATTCTCCAAGTCGCTCGTCGTCGGTGATCCGATGCAGGCAAATACCGATATCGGCCCGAAAGTCAGTCGTGAAGAGTTGGAAAAGGTCGAGGCGGTCCTTGCGGAAGCCGTAGCGGGCGGCGCGAGGCTTGCTCTCGCCGGCGGACGCCCGACTAAGGCGCCCATCGATGGCGGCTACTGGCTCAATCCGACCGTACTGACCGACGTGACGGCTGACATGCCGATCATGACGCGCGAAATCTTCGGCCCGGTCGTGCCGATCATGCCCTTCGACACCTTCGAGGAGGCTGTCAGCATCACCAATGCCACCAACTATGGCCTGTCGGCCTATCTTTTCACCAATGATCTGGGCCGCGTCATGAACGCCGTCAACGAGGTTTCATTCGGCGAGATCTACGTGAACCGGATTGGCCCGGAAATGCTGCAGGGTTTCCATGTCGGCTTCCGCGAAAGCGGACTGGGCGGTGACGACGGCGTGCATGGGCTCGAGAGCTACATGCGCAAGAAGACTGTCTACGTGAACTATTCAGGTGCCGCCACGGCGGCATTGATGCCTTACGGGCGCTGAGCAGCGCCCAACCAGTACGACCAGCCAGGTCGCCACCCGGCCGCTACGGCCGTTTCATATGATCGGGAGGAAATGAAATGCACTATCGTGGATTTATGGCGGCCGCTTTGGCCTTGGCGCTATCGGGATTGGCCGCATCGTCGGCGCGCGCAGATGACACCATTCCACCGGAAGCAAAAGCTCTGCTCGAGCCGCTGCCCCTATCGCCGAGGGGTCAACCCGTCCCAGGCTTCCCGGACGGTCCGCCGGCGGTGTCGCCAGACGTGCTGAAATTCTCCGATGAGGACCTTGCCAAGCTCAAGGCTGGAAAGTTTACCGCTGGACTGGTGATGCACACCATGGATGCCGGCTGGCCTCAGTTGCAGGTCGCAGGAATCAGCAACACGCTCAAGGACCTCGGTATCGAAGTCGTCGGAACCACCGACGCTAAGTTCCAGCCCGGCCAGCAAATCAGCGATCTGGAGCAGATGACCGCCCGCAAGCCGGACGTGATCTTCTCGATTCCGATCGATCCGAAATCTGAGTCCGAAGCCTACAAGAAGGCGGCGGCAGCCGGCATCAAGCTGGTTTTCATGGACAACGTCCCGGTCGATATGGCGCCGGGCAAGGACTATGTGACCGTTGTCGCCTCTGACAATGAGAAGAACGCCTATTTCGCTGCGCAGGAACTTGTCGGGGCGATTGGTGGCAAGGGTGAGGTCGGCATCATCACGCTGGTTTATGACTATTACTACTCGGTCGCGGCCCGCAAGATCGGGGCCTTGAAGGCGTTCGGCGAACATCCCGACATCAAGGTCGCGGATGTCGGTACCTTCACGGCGCCAGAGAAGGCTTACGAAGTTGCCACCGCAATGTTGACGGCGCATCCTGACATGAAGGGTATTTTCGTTGCCTGGGACACGCCCGCCCAGCAAGTCGTGGCCGCGGCAAAGACACTCGGTCGCGATATCGTCGTCACCACCAATGACATTGCCGCGGAC
>NZ_RZTF01000920.1:0-450 GCF_004023175.1 Mesorhizobium sp. M7A.F.Ca.MR.362.00.0.0 | reverse complement strand
GCTACATAGTGATGGTTGTGGCTGAAGGCAATAAATGTCTCGGCAGCATAAGTATCGCCATAAGCCATTGCTAATAGGCGTTCCCACCGGAAACCGTTTCGCTGCCAGGCGCCGGAACCGATATGCAGCCATGCCGTCTTGAGCTTTTGTAATTCCGAAAACAACGTGACGAAAATCCGCGCTACACGAAAATACGGCCAGGTGAACGAAACCTGGCAATCGTCGTTCGTCAGTGACGTTGGCCCAACGGGTCCGGTCTATTCCCGGCGACTTCTACGGATGACTGTTTGTTTTTTGCGAGCTGATCGGCCTTTCCGCCGGAGCTTGGTCCGAGAATGAAGTCAAACACGGGTTGGGGCTGACCGAGCGCTGTCGCCTGCAAGGCTGCCGGGATCCGTGCCGCGGCTTCTGCGTATTCGGCGAGCGCTGCGGGTGACATGCCGAGCGCAC
>NZ_RZTF01000919.1:0-450 GCF_004023175.1 Mesorhizobium sp. M7A.F.Ca.MR.362.00.0.0 | reverse complement strand
GTGGATATTCGTGGTGGTGGAGTTGTAGACGACCTTGCCCGCGGCGCCGCCGCCCGCGCCACTGCCGCCGATGCCGACGGTCAGGCCAAGGCCGACACCGATGACGCCGCCGCCATTGCCGCCGCCGCCACCGATCGATTGCACGATGATACCGGCCGACCTTTCCTTGAAGGTTTCGACCGAACCATTATAGGTCGCATCGACTGCCTTGCCCGCGCCTGCCGCGCCGCCGCCACCACCGATGCCCAGATTGGCGATCGCGCCAAACGTGCCGACGAAGCCGCCATTGCCGCCACCGCCGCCGACCGACTGTACGACGAGGCCGATCGAGTCGGTGCCGCGCGTGATGATCGATTGCTGGCCGCCATTGGCGGTGCGGAAGAACACGTCGCCGCCATCGCCGCCGCCGCTGCCCTTGCCGCCGATTCCAACGCTCGCTCCGAAGAGGGC
>NZ_RZTF01000918.1:0-453 GCF_004023175.1 Mesorhizobium sp. M7A.F.Ca.MR.362.00.0.0 | reverse complement strand
CCATGCCGCCGATCTGGAGCGTGGAGCCGTTCGGGAAGATGATGTCCGTCCAGACGACGAGCACGCGGCTCTGGCCGAACGACACCTTGCTGTCGTAGCGTCCGAACAACTTCGTTCCCTGTGGGATCAAAAGGCGATGTCCAGTTGCTGAATCATAGACGTTCTGGCTCACCTGGGCGGTGATGCGACCGGGAAGGTCGGAATTGATGCCGGTGATCAATGTCGCGGGAATAACCGAGCCACGCTTGAGCTCATATGGTGACTGCTGCGGCACAACACGGTTCGGCAGGTAGCCAAGCTCCTTGAGGTCCGCGTTGAAGAAATCCTCCTTGGCCTTCTGGGCATTTGGATCGACATTCTGCCCGCCGAGACCAGCGCGCAGAGCTGCCGCATATAGGTCGGACGCAGCACTAGTCGTCGTCGCGGTGGAGATTCCGTTCGTTGTCGTGGCGG
>NZ_RZTF01000917.1:0-453 GCF_004023175.1 Mesorhizobium sp. M7A.F.Ca.MR.362.00.0.0 | reverse complement strand
CCCTAGGACTGCTTGCTGCCAAGGTCGAGACGTGGCGTGCGGGCACACAAATGTTGGGCTCGGAAATCTCGACGCAGGTGACCGGCCGCGTCGTCTCGCTCGACCGGATGGAAACTGGCCGCATCCGGCTGACCATCGACGTGACATCGACCGCAAGACCGAAACTGCGCTATGCGCCGGAACGGGTGCGGCTTTCGGCACGCAAGATCCCGGCTGACGTGACCGCAGGCTCCCTCATCACTGGATATGCCAAGCTTTTGCCGCCGACTGGGCCGGTGCGGCCGGACAGCTATGATTTCTCCTTCGACAGCTATTTTGCCGGCATCGGCGGCAGCGGGTTCTTTCTCGGCAACCCCAAGCTTGTCGTCAGCGATGATGGCGACATGCCGCTGCCGGCCCGAATTTCCTCTAGCGTGGAAAATGCCCGCGAGGCCATCGCCGACCATATCAGGG
>NZ_RZTF01000916.1:0-459 GCF_004023175.1 Mesorhizobium sp. M7A.F.Ca.MR.362.00.0.0 | reverse complement strand
CGCCAACGGAAGTCTCCCTCCCCCTTGTGGGGAGGGGTAGGGGTGGGGGTCCGTGCCGGGCAGACATCTCAGGAATTCCACATGCGATAGCCGCGCCCGTCGACCGACCAGGCTCCCGCACCGGCCATGGCCAGCGCAACAGATCCGCCTGATATCGCAATGTCCTTCATCAGCATCTGCTGGTGCAGGAAGGCGAGCATCGCGTCGCCGCCGCCCTGGCCATAGTGGCCGATGAACCCGGCGGCAATGCAGAAGGCGGCGAGCAGCAGCGCCGTGACCCGGGTCTGGAAACCGACCAGGATGAGCAGCCCCGCGATCAGTTCGAACAGTCCCGTGCCCCAGGCAGCAAGTGTCGGCAGCGGCAGGCCGAGGCTGGCGAAATAGCCTGTGGTGCCGGCTATGTCGCTCAATGCATGGATACCGGAAGGCACGAACAGGGCGGCGAGCAGCAGCCGGGAG
>NZ_RZTF01000915.1:0-472 GCF_004023175.1 Mesorhizobium sp. M7A.F.Ca.MR.362.00.0.0 | reverse complement strand
TGCCCGCTCTGCCCGCGGCTGCACGACTTCATCGCCGAGTGGCGGCAGCGCGAACCATCCTGGTTCAATGCGCCGGTGCCGACTTTCCTGCCCTCGGAAGGTGACGCGACGGTCCAACTGCTGATCGTCGGGCTGGCGCCCGGCCTTCGCGGTGCCAACCGAACGGGCCGCCCGTTCACCGGCGACTATGCCGGCGACCTGCTCTACTCGACACTGATTTCGCACGGTTTTGCACGCGGCGAATTCAAGGCCAGACCCGACGACGGATTGGAGCTTGTCGGCACGGCGATCACCAATGCCGTGCGCTGCGTGCCGCCTGAGAACAAGCCGGTGGGCGCCGAGATTGCCACCTGCCGGACATTCCTGGTGCCGACGATCGCCCGGTTCCCTAATTTGCGCGCCGTGCTGGCACTGGGATCGATCGCGCATCAGTCGACGGTGCGGGCGCTGGGTGGGCGCGTCGCCGCCTACC
>NZ_RZTF01000914.1:0-475 GCF_004023175.1 Mesorhizobium sp. M7A.F.Ca.MR.362.00.0.0 | reverse complement strand
CATCGCCCGTGCCAAGGACAAGAACGACCCGTTCCGGCTAATGGGCTTTGGCCACCGCGTCTACAAGAACTATGATCCGCGCGCCAAGATCATGCAGAAGACGGCGCATGAGGTTCTGGGCGAACTCGGCATAAAGGACGATCCGCTGCTCGACATCGCCATGGAGCTGGAAAAGATCGCGCTGACCGACCCCTATTTCATCGAAAAGAAGCTCTACCCGAATGTCGACTTCTATTCCGGCATCACGCTGAAGGCGCTGGGCTTCCCCACAACCATGTTCACCGTGCTGTTCGCGGTCGCCCGCACCGTCGGCTGGATCGCGCAGTGGAAGGAGATGATCGAGGATCCGCGCCAGAAGATCGGCCGCCCGCGCCAGCTCTACACCGGCGCGCCGGAGCGCGACTACGTGCCGATCGCCAAGCGGTGAATTGGGAGTAGGGATCGGGCAGTAGGCAGTAGGGTATGGTCAATTTCC
>NZ_RZTF01000913.1:0-477 GCF_004023175.1 Mesorhizobium sp. M7A.F.Ca.MR.362.00.0.0 | reverse complement strand
GAGAATGACGGCGTCGTCATGCCGTCCAAGAACTCGGTCGTTCTGGAAGACCAGTTGCTGAAAGCCGGCGAGGTGCACCGCTCCTTCGAGCTCAACACAGCGATCGTCAAGGCGTTTCATACGATGATGATGATGGCGGTGAAGAGCTGACCATGGACGCACTGACCGCAGCCCTCAAAGTCGCAGCATCCGGCCTCGGCGCCCAGTCGGAGCGCCTGCGCGTGGTTTCCGAAAACCTCGCCAACGCCCAGTCGACCGGCACCGCGCCCGGCTCCGATCCTTATCGCCGCAAGACCATCAGCTTTGTCTCTGAGCTTGACCGGGCCTCCGGCAGTTCAACGGTTGCAGTGAACTCGATCGATCGAGATCCCAGTGACTTTCCAGTCGAGTTCCAGCCCGGCAACGAGGCCGCCGACGAGAAGGGCTACGTCAAGATGCCCAACGTCAACGTGCTGATCGAAATGGCCGACATGACCG
>NZ_RZTF01000912.1:0-482 GCF_004023175.1 Mesorhizobium sp. M7A.F.Ca.MR.362.00.0.0 | reverse complement strand
GAACTAAAAAATGCCCAAGATGAGGCCCAACGTGTAGAAATTAAAAAAGCTGAAGAAATGAAATTACAACAAGCTGAACTAGATAAGCAAATTGAACTTAAAAACCAAGCTTTTACGGAAGAAATGTTCAAGTTATTGCGTGATAACTTCCCTCGTTCCACTTCAAAAGAGTTGGAAAAGACACCAAGAGAAACTAGTTTTTATTTTGGTGGAGCAACAAAAAAACTATATAAAGTTAGTTATGAACCAGATTATAAGGGAATCAGTATCAGCAGAAAAAACAATTCTGGTACTTATGAAGAACAATCATTTACTTCAATTCAAGATGAGACTTCCAGAAAAGAAGCTACTGCAGAAATTCAAAACGTGGCTAAAAAGCAGGATGTTATTTATAGACAACAGACACAATCACAATTAAACTTCAGATAATAGACTTTTTTATTCACTTGGGATTATAGAGAAGGACCTCGTACAATTATGTC
>NZ_RZTF01000911.1:0-483 GCF_004023175.1 Mesorhizobium sp. M7A.F.Ca.MR.362.00.0.0 | reverse complement strand
GTCCCCCCGGGCCGGCGCAACCATGCCACGCTTGCCGATCACATGCCCAGCGCCCATCGGCGGCACGCCTCCTGGACGCCGACACGGATCAGCTTCGTAGCGGAGAAAATAGGTCCGTCCACGGCAGCCCTGACCACGGCGATCATGATGGCTCGGCCTCATCCCGAGCAAGGGTTCCGCACTTGCCTGGGCATCTTCGCCCTGCAGAAAACCTACGGCGCTGCCCGTCTGGAAGCAGCCTGCCGGCGTGGAAACACCATCCAGGCCCGCTCTGTTGGCTCCATTCGCTCCATCCTCAAGTCTGGCTTGGACCGCGCCTTCGCGGACCCGGAACCCGAGCCCAAACCCCTACGCCACGGCAACATCCGTGGCCGCTCCTACTTCCACTGACCCTCATCATCAGGAGAGAAAAATGCTCGCACACCCTACTCATGAACGCCTCCTCGCCCTTGGCCTGGCCGGCATGGCCAAAGCCTTCGAGGA
>NZ_RZTF01000090.1:17813-18881 GCF_004023175.1 Mesorhizobium sp. M7A.F.Ca.MR.362.00.0.0 | reverse complement strand
GTCGGTGTTCATCCGCGAGCCGGAATTCGTCGGCCAGACCAAGGACAGGCTGGCGACGATCGAGGCAATTCGAATTGTCGAGACCGCGATCCGCGATCCGTTCGACCATTGGCTGGCCGACAATCCGCAGGAAGCCTCGAAGCTGCTCGAATGGGTGATCGCGCGCGCCGACGAGAGGGTGCGCCGACGGCAGGAAAAAGAGGTGTCGCGCAAGAGCGCGGTGCGCAAACTGCGGCTGCCGGGCAAGCTCGCCGATTGCACGCAGAATGCCGCGGCCGGCGCTGAACTGTTCATCGTCGAAGGTGACTCGGCCGGCGGCTCAGCCAAGCAGGCGCGGGACCGCGCCAGCCAGGCCGTCCTGCCGCTGCGCGGAAAAATCCTCAACGTCGCCAGCGCCGGCAACGACAAGCTCGCCGGCAACCAACAGATTTCGGACCTGATCCAGGCGCTCGGCTGCGGTACGCGTTCGAAGTACCGCGATGAGGATCTGCGCTACGACCGCGTGATCATCATGACCGACGCTGATGTCGACGGCGCCCATATCGCCTCGCTGCTGATCACCTTCTTCTACCAGGAGATGCCGGCGCTGGTGCGTGGTGGCCACCTCTATCTGGCGGTGCCGCCGCTTTACTCGATCAGGCAAGGCGGCAAGGTCGCCTATGCCCGGGATGACGCGCACAAGGACGAGCTCCTGCGCACCGAATTCACCGGGCGCGGCAAGGTCGAACTCGGCCGCTTCAAGGGCCTGGGCGAGATGATGGCGGCCCAGCTCAAGGAAACCACCATGGATCCGAGGAAGCGCACGCTGCTCAGGATCGACGTGATCGACGCCGAGGCGGCGACCAAGGACGCCGTCGATGCGTTGATGGGCACCAAGCCGGAAGCCCGCTTCCGCTTCATCCAGGAACGCGCCGAATTCGCCGAGACGGAAGTGCTGGATATCTAGCCATCAGCCGGTTTAGCTTGCGCTTCTGATATGGAGACCAGCGTGTGATTGCGGCACGGCTGAAAGGCTATTTCGAAACCAGTTTGGCCGACCTGACGCAACCGACGCGGTCGGATTGGATT
>NZ_RZTF01000090.1:15836-17803 GCF_004023175.1 Mesorhizobium sp. M7A.F.Ca.MR.362.00.0.0 | reverse complement strand
TTGGATTTTCGCTCTTCGCACCGTTTCAGCCGGCCTGATAGCGCTGCTGGCCGCCTACGCCCTAAAACTCGACCACCCGCAATGGGCCATGATGACGGTGTTCATCGTCGCCCAGCCGGTTGCCGGCATGGTGCTGGCGAAGGGCTTTTACCGGCTGCTCGGCACGCTGGTCGGCGGCGTCGCGGCGATCGGCATCACCACCGTATTCGGCACCAACCCCTGGGTGCTGGTGACGGTGCTCGCCGTCTGGATCGGCATCTGTACCTTCGTCTCATCGCTGCTGCGCAATCCGGAAGCCTATGGCGCCGCGCTCGCCGGCTACACCGCAATGATCATCGGTCTGCCCGCCTTCGGACAACCGCATCTCGTCGTCGACCTCGCGGTCGCGCGATGTGCCGAGATCGTGCTTGGCATTGTCTGCGCCGGCCTGACCAGCCGCCTGATCCTGCCAAAACTGGCCAGCGACGCCATCGTCTCGCGCCTGAAACGCTGTATCCTTGATCTTGCCAGCTATGCCGGCGGTGCGTTCTCTGGCGGCGACCCGGCAACGCTGTCCACGCTGCACCGAAAGCTGATCACTGATGCCCAGACGCTCGGCGAGATGCGCGCCTATGCCAGGCTCGAGGCGCCGAGCTTCGCGCCGCGCGCCCATCCAGTCCGGCGCACCATCGGACAGCTGCTCTCGGCCCTGTCGGCGGCACGCGCGCTGCATTCACACGCCGCCCCGAAGAATGCGGCGCTCATTCCGGTGCGCTCGGAACTGCAGTCGCTGGTCAGCGAGCTGGCGACCAAGCCCGGCGCGCTGGACGATACGGCGCTGTGGGTGGCTCGGCTCGATGCGATTTCCGGAAACGCCCGGCAAATGCCAGATGCCTCGATCGACCAGGGCGACGACAGGGTCGGCACCATCACCCGCCTGACCATCGCCGCCGATTTCGCCGAGGCGCTCAAGCAGGTGCTGCGCGGCCTCGACGCCCTGCGCGCGCCTGCCACGCGCCTGGCCAGGGGCAGCAGGCAGCCTGCGCTGGTGGTGCATCGCGATTACGCCGGCGCATCGCGTAACGCCTTGCGTGCTGCCCTTGCCACGCTGCTGGTCGCGGCCTTCTGGTTGACGACGAAATGGTCGGAAGCGGCCGGCACGGTCATCCTCGTTGCTGTCGTATCGAGCCTGTTTGCTGCTCGCCCCGACCCTGTGCAGGTCGCCTGGGGTTTCTTCAAGGGAACGCTGCTCGCTTTGCCCTTTGCCTTTCTCGTCGGCCAGATCGCGCTGCCCGCTTTGCCGGGCTTCGGCTGGTTCATGCTGTTTGTCGTGCCCATCCTTGTACCGACGGCGCTGGCCATGGCCAATCCACGCTATGTCGGCGTGGCGACGGCCTTCGCCATCAACTTCCTCGCCTTCCTGAGCCCGCACCAGGCGATGACCTACGATCCCGTACCCTTCTTCGCCGGGTCGGCGTCGATCCTGGTCGGCATCCTGCTGGCGATCGGTGTCTTCATCGTCGTGCTGCCAGCCGATCCGTGGCTCGCGGCCAACCGCATCGTGCGCGCCATGCGCGAGGATTTGGCGCGGCTTTGCCTGCATGAGCGGGTGCCGAGGCGGTCGGCCTTCGAGAGCCTCGCCTACGACCGCATCAACCAGCTGATGCCGCTAGTGCAGAATGCCGGTCAGAAGGGCGATGCGGTTCTGGGCGGCGGAGTCGCCGCCGTCACCGTCGGCCTGGAGGTCCTTCGGCTGCGCGATGCAAGCCAAAGCCATGCCATTCCATCCGAGACCGCGCTTTCGATCGCCAACTTCCTGAGGGGACTGGCGCGCGAACTGCTTTTCCGCGCCCCCGGCGATCCACAGACCTCGACCGTCGCCGTCGCCCGGCAGTACGCAGCGAACATCGCCGAGCGAAACGGCACCGGCGAATTGCTGCAAATCGCAGCATCGCTGCGCATCATCGCCGCGGCGATGGAGGATTTCC
>NZ_RZTF01000090.1:0-15826 GCF_004023175.1 Mesorhizobium sp. M7A.F.Ca.MR.362.00.0.0 | reverse complement strand
TTTTTCGCGAGGGATAAAGGCTAAGCCGCCGCTATCGCCAGTGCGTGATCCCGCGCGTTCTCGCGCAGCGCGTCGAGATGGATCGACTTGACCAGTGTGGCAAGATCGCCTTCCGCGGACTGCCCGCCCACCTCCTTGAGCATCAGCCAGCTGACCTCTTGCACACCGGCGACGCGCTTGCCGTTGGCGACCTCGCGCCAGATCTTCAGCGCACGCAGGATGATGGCATGGGTGACTGCGGCAAGTCCTGCGCTGCGGAACAGCGCCTGCAAGGCGACATCGTGCCCGCCGGCAAGCAGCGCCCTTACCCTTTGTTCGGACTGCTGGCTGAGCGCGACCAGCGCCGAGCCGAAGAAATCGACCTTGCCATGCGCGATGGTGCGGATCAGAAAGCTCGCGGTAAGGTCGCCGCGCAGCCTGAGATGCTCGATCAGGGCCGCATGTTCTTCCTGGCGCGTGCCTTCTATCAGCGTCACCGAAGCCTTGACGCAGGCGTCGCGCATGACGCGGTCGGCTCGCGCCGCGCCCATCATCGCCATCACCAGTGGCGACGTTTTCAACATTTCGCCGAGCTTGACGAGCAGCATATGCCGACAGTCGGCCGGCAGCCTGATATCCGATATCAGCGCCTCGCGCACCAGCGGCAGGTGCCCATGCCGTTCGGCCATGCGGCGGAAGCTGAGCGAGGCGATGTCGGCGCCGCTGTTGGCGAGCAGCACCGCGCAGGCGTCCGCCTCGCCGATCTCGGCGATGGCCGCCGACAGCGCCATCGAGACGAGCGGCCGGTCGGCGATCAATTTCTGTGTCGCCTTCGGACTTGAGGCCACGCGGTTGATCAGGTCGGCGTCGGTGAGCAGCGGCGAGCGCGCCAGCACCACGCCGGCGACTTCCGGCTGATCGGAGGCCAGCACGCTGATGATCTGCATTGGCGCGTGGTGGCTCATCGACAGCGCCTCGGCCATCGCCAGCCGCACCTTCGACGAGGCATCGTCGAGCAATAGCGTCAGCGCCGCCTCGGCGGCGCAACGGTCCTCGAAAGGCAATTCGGAATTGATATAGGCCCGGGCCAGAGCGCTCGCCGCCGCTGCACGCTCCGACACCCTGGCCGTGTAGATCCATTTCAGGAAATGCGAAACAACAACCATGCCCGCCTGCTTACGCCCCTTGTCAGAAGCTTCTGACCCCACCGACGACCGTAGGCAGAATTGGTTTACGAACCGTTCACCATGTTCATTAACTGGCTTGCGAGGCTGATTTGCAGCGCCTATCACCGTCAAGCACCTGAGGAGAAAGAAATGGCCGGGCTTTATCTCGAAGAGTTCGTTGTCGGCCATGTCTTCCAGCACACGCTGCGCAAGACCGTTACCGAAAGCGACAACATGCTGTTTTCGGTAATGACGCTGAACCCGCAGCCGCTGCATATCGACTTCGATTTCGCCGCCAAGAGCGAATGGGGCAAGCCGCTGGTCAACTCGCTGTTCACGCTCGGCTTGATGATCGGCATTTCGGTCAATGACATCACAGTCGGCACTACGGTCGCCAATCTCGGCATGAAGGAGACCGTGTTTCCGCATCCGGTCTTCCATGGCGACACCATCCGGGTCGAGACGACAGTCATCTCGGTGCGAGAATCCAGGTCGAAACCCGATCGCGGCATCGTCGAATTCGAGCATCGCGCCTACAACCAGCATGGCGATCTCGTCGCCAAATGCACCAGGCAAGCGATGATGCTGAAGAAGGCGATCTGACGCATGCGTTCGCTGCTGTTCGTCCCTGGCGATTCCCAGAGGAAACTGGAAAAAAGTTTTGGTGCGGGCGCCGACGTGATCATCGTCGACCTCGAAGATTCCGTGGCGCCGCACAACAAGGGGCTGGCGCGCGAGGTGGCGGCGCGCTTCATCCTGGAACGCAGGGCGCAAACCAGTTCAGCCATCTATGTCAGGGTCAACGACCTCACGACCGGGTTGACGGATGACGATCTGGCGGCGTTGGTGCCGGCACGACCCGACGGCATCATGCTGCCCAAGTCGAACAGCGGCCAGGATGTGCAGCATCTGTCGGCAAAGCTCAGGGTGCGCGAGGCCGAAAATGGCTTGGCCGACGGCGCGATCAAGATCCTGCCGATCATCACCGAAACGCCGGCAGGCGTGCTGGCGGCGGCGACCTATGCCGGGACAAGTGCGCGGCTTGCCGGCCTCACCTGGGGCGCTGAAGACCTGTCGGCGGCGATCGGCGCGCGCAGCGTCCGCGACGAGCATGGCCGCTACACGGACGTGTTCCGCCACGCTCGCACCATGACCATACTTGCCGCCGGTGCGGCGGAGGTCGCGGCGATCGACACCGTCTTCCCGAATTTTCGCGACATGGCGGCCTTCGAAGTGGAATGCACGGAGGCCGAGCGCGATGGCTTCACCGGCAAAATGGCGATCCATCCCGATCAGGTGCCGGTCATCAACGCCGCCTTCACGCCGTCGGCCGAGGCCGTGAGACAATCGACGGCAATCGTTGCCGCGTTCGCGGCGGCGGGAAATCCCGGCGTCGTCGGCATTGACGGCAAGATGTTCGACCGACCGCATCTGCGGCTAGCCGAGCGGCTTCTGGCGCGGGCAAACGCGGCAGGTGTTTCCGCCTGAGCGCCTGCTACCAAACCAATGGGATCAGGCGGTAACGGACCCGGGCCACATAGTCGTCATAGCCGCGCAGGCCGGTGCGAAGCGTCTTCTCTTCAATGAAGGTGCGGATGGCCAGGAGAACGACGATCACGAGTACCGACGCCAGCCCCCACCAGGAACCAAGCAGAAGTGCAGTGCCGGCGAAGAAAAGGATGGCGCCGGCGTACATCGGATGGCGGACGTAGCTGTAAGGCCCCGTGGAGATCACACGTTGTCCGCGTTCATCCTGGATCTTCACCACGGGCGCCGCGAAACTGTTCTCCAGCATCGTCAGATAGCAGATCCAGATTCCGAGCAGCAGGACGAGCGCGCCGACCACCTGCACCCAGACGGGAACCACGGACCAGCCGAAACGGACGTCGAACCCCATGAATATCTGCGAACCAAAGATGGCGAGCAGTAGTATGGACAGCAGGACCTTGTCGGCCGTGTCCTGATTCTTCTGGATAGGAGAACTCAACCGCTCATTCATCAGGCCGGGATCGCGCCTTGCCAGCGCCACGCCCAAGGTGAGACTGAGCCCCACCATCCCCACCAGATAGACCCAGGCGCCCGGCCAGCGCAGCGTGCCGGCCGACAGGAAGAGCAAGGCGCCCATGGCGCCAAACCAGACGAATGTTTGGAGGACCAATTTCGCGATCATGATCGACCTTTCATGATATCCGCTCACTGCACTGGCAATTTCAGACCATTGGTCTACCATACCGACCAGCGGTCTGTAATTCAAGCGAACTGTGCAGAAGGTTCATCATGCCCCGTGTCATCAAGCATCCAGAGTTCAGGCGAGAAGAGCTTCTGGACCATGCCCAGACCCTTTTCCTGACGCAGGGCTATGACAAAGCGAGCCTCAACGACGTGATTGCGTCCGCCGGCGTCTCGAAGGGCGCCTTCTATCACTACTTCCCCTCCAAGGAGGCTCTTCTGGAAGCATTGGCCGATCGCTTTGCAAGACAGGCACTGGCTGGGGTGCAAGACATAATCGACGATCCGGACCTAGACCCGCTTGGCCGCATGAATGGCCTGCTCATCCAGTCGCGGCGGGCAAAGATCGAGACCGCGCCCGAAGCTTGGACTCTTTTCGAGACGATGTTTCGGCCTGAGAATCTGGTGCTTTTCCACCGTATCAATCTGGCCGCCAGCGCGTCGTTTTCACCTCTGCTGGTCAAGATCATCAGGCAAGGGATCGAAGACGGCACTTTCAGGACCTTCGATCCGGAAGGTGTTGCCGACATCGTCATGCAGTTCGGCATGGCCACGCATGACGTCGTTGCCAAGGCAATTGCCGGCGGCAGCGACGCCGACATGGAGATCGCGATCGAGGCCCTGGAGAAACGCGTCAGGCTCTACGAGATCGCTCTCGACCGCATACTGGGCCTGCCCGATGGAAGCATCCGGATCGGCGAGCCCGGCTATGTGCGCACCGTCATGACGGCCAGGCGGCGAAAGAGTGCCGGCAAGGCGCTGGCCAAGCCTGATATCTAGTCCTTGTCCCAGCGCGGCCGGCGCATCGAAAACACCTCGTCGACGCTGGCATAATCCATATAGCCGAGACGGGCGACATTGCCGGCCTTGGTGATGTCGAACAGGCCGTCTGTCAGGAAGGCGTCGTTGATGTGCACGCCGACCACTTCACCGGCAACAATCACAGCGCTTGTCGGCGATCCGTCCAGCGCCTTTGGCCGAAAGACTTCCGTCACCCGGCATTCGAGCGCGGCCGGCGCTGCCGCCACGCGCGGCGGCGCCACCAGCCGAGACGGCGCCATGGCAAGATCGGCATAGACGAACTCGTTGACGCCGCGCGGAGCATTGACCGATGTGCGGTTCATCTTCTCCGCGAGATCGCGGCTGACGAGATTGGCGACGAACTCGCCTGTCTCCTGGGCGAAGGAGGCGCTGTCCTTCTCGCCTTCGGAGGAGAACCAGACGATGAAAGGCCGCGTCGAAACGGCATTGAAGAAGGAGTATGGCGCGAGGTTGATCTCACCAGCCCTGTTCAGTGTCGAAATCCAGCCGATCGGACGCGGCGCCACGATCGCCTTCGAAGGGTCATGCGGCAGGCCGTGGCCCTTTGAGGGTTCGTAGAACATTCAGCCCGCCCACGGCCCCGAATAGTCACTGTACAGCTTTGCCGGATCGGGCCGGGGCCGCTCCGGTGCCGGGCCGGCATAGGAGCCGATATGGATGAAGCCGATGACCCGCTCCTGCGGCGCCAGCCCCAGCAGCGCCCTGCCCTCCGGCACATCCGAATACCAGTTGCTGATCATGTTGGTGCCATAGCCCAGCGCATTCGCTGCTATCATCAGGTTCATCGCCGCCATGCCGCCCGACAGGAACATTTCCCATTGCGGGATTTTTGGATTCTCCCTGGGAATCGACACAACGCCGATCACCAGTGGCGCGCGCGAGAATCGCGCCAGTTCCTGGTTGCGGCGGCCTTCGGACAAGGGACCTTCCCGCTGCTCTGCAAGCGCTGCCAGTTGGCTGCCGATCTCGACGCGGGCGTCGCCACGGTAGAGGATGAAGCGCCAGGGCTCCAACCGGCCATGGTCGGGCACCCGGGAGGCAGCGGCGATCATCGTGGCGATCTCCGCATCGCTCGGCGCCGGCTCCTTCAAATCGGGGATCGGTGCGGAGTTTCGGGTGAGCAGGAAGTCGATGATCGGCGACGCCATGGGCGCAAGTCTCCTGGACATTCTGTTTTGAGCTGAAGCGCACCATCGGGGATTCGGGCGGCTCGGGCATTGGCGCGGGATACGCCGGAGGGAAGAGTCGTTTCAACTCTTAAGCCTTGAAATTGCCACCGCCATGGGCTTCAACGCAAGGCATGTTTGAGGGGACTGTCCGTCTTTTCCTGGTCTGGCTCGGCGCGCTGATATTCATGGCGCCGGTTTCGCTTGCCGTGGCGCAGAACGTCGACGGTGTCACCGACCTGAAGCTTCCGGGAATTTCGAGCTACGCGACGCCGAAAGGCGAGACGTCACTGGCGCTGAGCGGCGGCGGCGCCATCACATTGTCCGCCCAACTAACCGACAAGGGTTCCGACATCACGCGCGGCATCGTCTGGCGGGTTTTCAAGCCCGAAGCCGTCAACGGCAAATTGCCGATGGTTGCCTCCTCCCATGGCGGCACCGCCGTCTTCCAGCTCGAACCCGGCAGCTATCTGGTTCACGCCTCCTACGGCCGGGCCGGCGCCACCAAGCGCATCACTGTCGGCAAGGACGCCAAGCGCGAAAGTCTCGTGCTCGACGCCGGCGGCCTCAAGCTCGACGCAGTGCTGTCCGGCGGCGTGCGCATTCCACCAAAGAAGCTGCGATTTTCGATCTACGAAGGCACCGCCGAGGCCAATGGCGACCGCGCGCTGATCATTCCCGATGTCGAGCCCAACAGCGTCGTGCGGCTCAACGCCGGCATCTACCACGTCGTCTCGACCTATGGCGCAGTCAACGCGGTCATCCGCTCCGACATCCGTGTCGAGGCCGGCAAGCTGACCGAAGCCACCGTGTCGAGCACCACGCCGCCGAGATCACCATGAAGCTGGTGCGCGAAACCGGTGGCGAGGCGATCGCCGACACATCCTGGTCGCTGCTCAACGAATCGGGCGATCCGATCAAGGAAACCGTCGGCGCCTTCGCCTCGATGGTGCTGGCCGAGGGCGACTACACCATCATCGCCAAGAACCGCGACCGCATCTATCAGAAGGATTTTACGGTCGTGGCCGGGCAGAACCAGGAGATCGAGGTTCTGGCCACCGAGGCCGCGGCGATGGATCCCGAAGAAGGCGCGGACTAACCTTCCGCGGCAGGTTTCCTGTTTTCAGGCTGCCATCTTGGTCCGCGCTGGCAGGAACGGAATCCGGCGGCGCGCCACGATTGGCGCCAGATCGAACACGCCGCGATACAGCCGGTCGAGCAATGCCTTGCGGTCGCGCAACGGCTCCAGCTCGCTCCAGCTCAGCACATCCCCGACGCGCACGTCTATCGCCTTGCCGGACAGCCGCGCGAATTCGTGAATGAGCAGCGACGTGCGCAATGTCAGAGAGGCCCTGCCGACGAATTTCGCCAGGCGGCTGTCGCGCTCGGCCATGTTCATCGGGCCGCTGACGAGATGGAACAGCCTGCCGTTCTGTCCGGAAAAATGCATCGGGATGACCGACGCCCTGGCGTCCTGAATGAGACGGGCCGGAAATATCTTCCACGGCAGATCGCGTGCCCGGCCAAAGCCCTTTGGCGCGGTGGCAACACCGCCGGCCGGAAACACAACGATGGTGACGCCTTCCTTCAACAGCCGCACCGCCTCATGGCGCACGGCCATGTTGTTCTTCAGCGCGTCCTTGGTCTCGGAAAAGTCGATTGGCAGCGAGTAAGACTCCATTTCGCGGATCTTGAGCAGATCCTTGTGGATCATCACCCGGAACGGGCGTCCGAGCTGCTCGACCAACGACAGCACGGCAATGCCGTCACCAATGCCGAACGGATGATTGGCGACGATCACCAGCGGCGTATCCGGCAATTGCGCCGGCGGCCATTGATCTGATGTCCGCACCCGCACGTCGATCAGGTCGAGCATGCGGCTGAACACGCGTTCGCCGGTCGGCACGACCTGGCTGCGCCAGAAATCATAAAGTGCTGTGTAGCGGTCGCGGCCTGACAGGCCTTCGACCGAATGAATGAACCAGCGTGTCAGCGCCGGCTGGCGCGGATTGGCATAGGAAAGCTCGGGAAAGGGTCGTTCGCGCAATTTCAACTTGAGCATAGGGGCTGGTTACAAGGTCGGCGTGACAGGGATATGAAAATGGCGGTGGATCGCTCCACCGCCATTAGTCGAAACTATGCCAATCAAGCCGCGCGTTTGCGCCGGCGGTCGGGTGTAACAGCTTCTTCGGCCAATTGCGCGATCGCCTGGTCAAGGCCAAGCGATTCCTGGTCGCGCGAGCCCAGCCGGCGCATGTTGACGGTCTGCTCTTCCGCCTCGCGCTTGCCGCAGACGAGGATGACCGGAACCTTGGCTAGGCTGTGCTCGCGGACCTTGTAGTTGATCTTCTCGTTACGCAGATCCGCTTCCGCCAACAGCCCTGCGGCCTTCAGCTTTGCCACCACCTCGGTCGCATAGCCGTCGGCATCCGACGTGATCGTCGCCACCACCACCTGCAGCGGCGCGAACCACAGCGGGAAATGGCCGGAATAGTTCTCGATCAGGATGCCGAGGAAGCGCTCCATCGAGCCGCAGATCGCGCGGTGCACCATCACAGGCTGCTTCTTCTCGGAATCGGAGCCGATATAGAAGGCGCCGAACCGTTCCGGCAGGTTGAAGTCGACCTGCGTCGTGCCGCACTGCCATTCGCGGCCGATGGCATCCTTGAGCACATATTCGAATTTCGGGCCGTAGAAGGCGCCCTCGCCCGGATTGATCGAGGTCTTGATGCGATTGCCGGACCGTGTCCTGATCGTCTCCAGCACGCTCCCCATGATCGCCTCGGCATGATCCCAGGCTTCGTCGGTGCCGACGCGTTTGTCGGGCCGCGTCGACAGCTTGACGCTGATTTCGTCAAAACCGAAATCAGCATAGGTCGACAGGATCAGATCGTTGATGCGCAAGCACTCCGCGGCCAGCTGCTCCTCGGTGCAGAAGATGTGCGCATCGTCCTGCGTGAAGCCGCGAACGCGCATCAGCCCGTGCAGCGCGCCCGACGGCTCGTAGCGGTGCACATTGCCGAATTCCGCAAGCTTTACGGGAAGATCGCGATAGGACTTCAACCCATGCTTGAAAATCTGCACATGGCCCGGACAGTTCATCGGCTTCAGCGCGAAGACCCGGTCGTCATCGGTGTCGTCGCCGGCGACCGTCACCTTGAACATGGCGTCGCGATACCAGCCCCAATGGCCTGACGTCTCCCACAGGCTCTTGTCGAGCACCTGCGGCGCGTTGACCTCCTGATAGCCCTGCTCGTCGAGACGGCGGCGCATGTAGTTGACCAGGTTCTGGAACATCTTCCAGCCCTTGGCATGCCAGAAGACGACGCCCGGTCCCTCTTCCTGGAAATGGAACAGGTCCATCTCGCGGCCGATCTTCCTATGGTCGCGCTTCTCGGCCTCCTCCAGCATCATCTGGTAGGCTTCGAGCTGCGCCTGATCAGCCCAGGCCGTGCCGTAGATGCGGGTCAGCATCGGGTTGTTCGAATCACCGCGCCAATAGGCGCCGGCCACCTTCATCAGTTTGAAGGCATTGCCGATCTGCCCGGTCGAGGCCATGTGCGGGCCACGGCAGAGGTCGAACCAGTCGCCCTGCGCGTAGATCTTGAGATCCTGATCCTCGGGAATGGCATCGATCAGCTCCAGCTTGTAGCGCTCGCCCTTGTCGGCAAACACTTTTTTCGCCTTGTCGCGCGACCAGACTTGCTTGGTGAACGGCTTGTTGCGCGCGATGATCTCGCGCATCTTCTTCTCGATCACCGGAAAATCGTCGGGCGTGAACGGCTCGTTACGGGCGAAGTCGTAGTAGAACCCGTTCTCGATCACCGGCCCGATGGTCACCTGCGTTCCCGGCCATATCTCCTGCACGGCTTCCGCCAGCACATGGGCCGCGTCGTGGCGGATCAGCTCTAGCGCGCGCGGGTCGTCGCGGGTGACGATCTCGACCTTGCCGGACTTGCCGAGCGGATCGCTGAGATCGCGAACCGTGCCGTCGATCGCATAGGCGACCGCCTTCTTGGCCCGCGATTTCGAGATCGATTCGGCGAGGCCGGCACCGGTCATCGCCGCGTCATATTCGCGGACGGAGCCATCGGGAAATGTCAGGGAAACGGAATTCAGCATATATATCTCCTATCCAGTCCCGCAAACGAGCGCGGGTGGTTGAAATGCATGTCGCCCAAAAGTGTATGGCGGTTTTGGGTTACGACATGCATAGGGAAAAGCCGGATGCGTCCGGCAGCGGCTGTCTTTTATGGACAGATTCCGCCGCCGTAAAGCCCGGCTCAAATGTCAGCGTTCATTTGATGAGGAGCGGCAAATCCTTCAGGAACGCAGCCCGGGTCTTGAGGCCCTTTGGCATGTCCGTACGGTTGGCGTCGACGACAAGCCGCGCAAAGACGATCTGGCGGCCATCCTTGTTCGCCCAGCCGACGAACCAGCCAAGCGAGCGCTTGTCCTGAACCTTGTCGGCGTCGTTGCGCAGCCTGGTGCTGCCGGTCTTGCCTTGCACCGTCCAACCCCCGGCCTGGAAGGTCGGGATGATGGCTGATGTCATGTCGTAGGCCTTGGCCGAGACAGGCAGCTTGCGGGCCAGCAGCTTGCGCAGGAATTCGACCTGCTCGACCGGCGTGATCTTGAGCGAGGAATTCACCCAGGACTTGGTCAAGCCATCATTCTTGCCGGGATTCCCGGAAACATCGGCATTGCCGTAGTCGAATTTCGAGACATAGCCGGCAAAACTCTCAGACCCAAGCCGGCGGGTGATTTCCCGGGAAAACCACAGGATCGAATCTCGCTCCCAGACCACCGGATCGACGGTCTTCTGATCCCGCTTCACCGCGTTGAATTCAGGCTTGTAATCCCAGCTCGGCGTGTGCTCGTCGCTCAGGATTCCGCTGTCATAGCCGATCAGCGACAACGGCACCTTGAACGTCGACGCCGGGCTGAACCGCTGGTCGCACACCCCGTCCTGGTAAAGCGTCTTGCCGCTCGCCGCATCGGCGATCACCGTGCACTGCACGTCCCCCAACGGCGCCGATTGCGCGCGCAACGGAAATCCCAGCAGCCAGGCGAGCAGGAACAGTATCCCGGCAAAGATGAAGGGAAGACGGTCGAAATTGCGCATTTGTCTGCTCGCTCAAGAGGGGGGTTCGCGAGCGGCTTAGCGAGGTCTCTTGTCTCGATTTTGTCTCAAATGCGCAGTCTTTGTGCAGGCTGTTGTTAACCCTACCGGATCGTAAACGGGCAGAGCCGCCGGTACCTGACCGACGCGATCACCCCTGCGCTTCGCCGCGCTTGCTGCCGATCCGCCAGTACCGCCATGGCGTGAACCAGACATAACGATCCTCCAGCACCTCCGGCACGCGGTCGATGCCATGCGTGCCGAATGGCCCGCAGCGCAGCACACGGAACAATCCCATCCAGCCGCCGGCCCACAGGCCATGGCGGGCGATCGCCTCATGGGCATATTCCGAACAGGTCGGCAGATGCCGGCAGGTATTGCCGACAAAGCCCGACAGCGTCAGCTGATAGAGGCGCACGAGCGACGTGCCGAGGAGACGGCCCGGCGTCTTGCGCCATGGACCGGGCCAGTTGCGGCCGCGTTTCGGCGGCCTGGCGATATGCGCATGCCCATGCTGGTCGCGCACCACAGTCTCCGTATCGCGTTTCCCAGGCGATAGATGTGAGCTTCCACTGGAGAACGCAATCCCCACTCCTTGTGCGCACTCAGTCGTCACGGGCGGAACGGCGAAACGGCTGCCTGTCAGGCGAAGACGCCCACCGGCCACGACTGGTCGGCTCTTCGTAACGCTTTTCATGCTGTCTTCTGTCACGCCATTGAAACGTTGCGATCCGCATGACATCGCCAAAGATGCTCAGCAACTGGATCATGGTCGGTCTCCTTTGACATGGATTAGACCGCCGCTGGCCTTCGCCTTCAAACGAGTATAATTTCCACTTCGGATAATCCTGGGTTATGTGAATGAAGCGCGGACGCTTGCCGCTGACGGCATTGAGAAGCTTCGAGGCGGCGGGCCGGCATCTGAGCTTCAGCCGGGCCGCCGAGGAGCTTTTCGTCTCGCAGGCGGCGATCAGCCGGCAGATCCGGGAACTCGAAACCTTCCTGCGCCAACCCTTGTTCGAACGTCACCATCGCCGTGTCGAACTGACCGACACCGGACGGCGTCTGCTGGAGCAGCTTGTCAGAAGTTTCGACGCCATCGACACCTTGCTTGGAGAACTGGTGGCGACACCGGCGCAGTCCGTGGTCCGCGTCAGTGTCGAGCCGTCGCTTGCATCCGTGTGGCTGGTGCCGCGGCTCAACCGGTTTCGCCAATTGCGGCCTGACATCGACGTCTCGCTCGAGGTCGACCCAAGGCTGATCGAGTTCCGCAGCGATCAGCCGGAGCTTGCCTTGCGCTTCAGCACGCATGCCACCGCGTGGCCGCGCAGCCAGGCTGAGCGGCTTGCCTCGACGGTCGATTCGCCGGTCCTGTCGCCGGCGCTGCTTGCCTCTGGCCCCGCCCTCAGGAAGCCGATCGATCTTGGCCGCTACACGCTCTTGCACGAGGAGAACCGCCAGGGCTGGGCGCGCTGGTTCGAAGCGGCCGGCGTGCCCGCCGACGCCATACCGGCGCGCGGGCCGATGCTGGCGGATGCGTCGCTTTCAAAACAGGCCGCCTTGCTCGGACATGGCGTGGCCTTGGGCGATCTCTTGCAGATCGGCGCGGAAATCGCATCCGGCGCGCTGGTCAAGCCGTTCGACATCGACGTCGCATCCGGCGCCTATTGGCTGGTGGCCAGAAACTTGCGCGACCTCTCGGAACCGGCCGCCGCGTTCGCCGACTGGCTCAGAAGCGAATTCGTCGAAAGCAGGCGGGTGCTGGAAGCGCGGGCTTGAACCCTTCCGGCCGGGCTCCCGCTACTTTGCCTTCTTGCTGTATTTTTCGAAGAGTTTGTCGAGCGCATCCGCGGCCGGAAGCTCGCCCGGTGAGTCTTCTCCCGGGTTGAATGTGAGGATGACATCGCGCCACATATCGTAGTGGGCAGCATATGATGTCAGCCTGGGAAATGGCGCGCAGCGTGCGATGGCCCGGACAGCGGACTCGGCAACCTTGTCCGGCGGCGTCGTCACAGGACCGAGGATTTTTGGCGGGCCTGCGAGTGACCCGTCCTTGTTCAGACTGATCTGGACGCGTGCAATGCTGTGGGTGTTTGCAGGCATGTTCCAACAATGCTGGATTGCCTTCATGAGATAGTCGCCGATATCGCGCTCGACCGCTACGTCTGCCCGGCTCGGGGTCCCGCTCAACGCGAGTGAGCCAGCAAGGCTCCCGGCAAACACCAGGCTTTGGTAGCCAAACCCCAAGGTCAGGCCGCTTCTTCGGCGCGCTTCTTCTCGATCTGGCCGATGGCGTCGACCACGGCATCGAAAGTCAGCATGGTCGAAGCGTGCCGCGCCTTGTAGTCGCGCACCGGCTCCAGATATCTGAGGTCGGCGAAGCGACCGTCCGGCGGGGCGCCATTTTCCTTGAGCATCTTCAGCATGGTGTCGCGCACCGCGCGCAATTCCTCAGCACTCGCGCCGACGACATGCTGCGCCATGATCGATGACGACGCCTGGCCGAGCGCACAGGCTTTCACGTCATGGGCAAAGTCCGTGACCAGGCCGTCCTGCATCTTGAGGTCGACGGTGACCGTGGAACCGCATAGCTTGGAGTGAGCCTTGGCGGTCGCGTCAGGATGATCGAGACGGCCGATGCGGCCAATGTTCCCGGCAAAACCGAGAATTTTCGCGTTGTAGACCTCGTTTATCATTATTTTCCAATCCGTCGCCGCCAAGCGAACAGCGATTGCCGCTGTCGTGTCTTCCTTTCGCTCGCTATGACCTTATATAATGCTGGCAGTCCGGTATCGACAAGAACGACGAAAGCCAATGTCCTTGCCGGGAAGTTCACGCCACTTACGGGGCTGGAAACTGGGCGAGTTTCCGACGCCGAAAGGTCGTGGTCCGTTCAACTCGTTCCTCCGCCGAGAGGGACTACGGGAGACGCCTTTATGGATGCCGTCATCAAGAAGCTCATGCCACAGTCAGCCTATATGGAAAAGCCGGTCACCGACCGGCCAAGCGAAGCTGAAGTCGAAGCCGCCGTGCGCACGCTTTTGCGCTGGACCGGCGACAATCCGGACCGCGAAGGGCTGGTCGACACGCCGAAGCGGGTGGCAAAGGCCTATCGCGAAATGTTCGGCGGCTACGACATGTGCCCGGCCGACGAGCTCGGCCGCACCTTCGAGGAGGTCGCCGGCTACGACGACCTGGTCATCGTCAAGGACATAACATTCCATTCGCATTGCGAGCACCACATGGTGCCGATCATCGGCAAGGCGCATGTCGGCTATCTGCCGGATGGCAAGGTTGTCGGCCTGTCCAAGATCGCCCGCGTCGTCGATATCTTCGCCCACCGCCTGCAGACCCAGGAGGCGCTTACGGCGCAGATCGCCGGCGTCATCCAGGACGTGCTCAATCCGCGCGGCGTCGCCGTCATGATCGAGGCCGAGCACATGTGCATGGCCATGCGCGGCATCCGCAAGCAGGGTTCAACCACGCTGACCTCGACCTTCACCGGCGTCTTCAAGGATACGCCCGAAGAGCAGGTTCGTTTCGTGACCATGGTGCGTGGCGGCGGGATCTGAATGGCCCTGCGACTTCGCTAGATAAGGACCGGCGATGTCGGCATTGGAATTCCCGAAAGCTTCGTCAGACAAGAAGGCCATGGAGGAAGGCGCGGTGTTTTCACCACGCTTCGATGCCGCTGGCCTCGTCACGGTCGTCGTCACCGATGCCGCGGACGGCATGCTGTTGATGGTGGCGCACATGAACGCGCAAGCGCTGGCTCTGACACTGGAGACAGGCATCGCCCACTACTGGTCGCGCTCGCGCAGCGCGCTTTGGAAAAAGGGCGAAACATCAGGCAATTTTCAGCATGTCGTCGAGATGCTCACGGATTGTGACCAGGATGCCATATGGTTGCGCGTCAAAGTGTTGGGCCACGACGCAACCTGTCACACTGGCCGGCGTTCATGCTTTTATCGGACGGTGGGGCTGATCGATGGCAAGGGGACGCTTGCCGACGACGGCAGCAAGCCGCTGTTCGATGCGGTAAACACGTATCGGAAACCACCAGCTTGAACCTTCTGCCTGACCCCAACCTCACAGATTCATCATTTCGATACGGCCCGCTCGTATAGTGGCCGTGGGACAAGGGAGATCATGATGCTCGAGTGGGCGTCATTGCGTAACAGACCAGATGTCAGGGAGGCCAACGGCCTATCCTCGTCAGGCGGCGCGTCCGAAACGAACTCCCAGAAGAAAACAGCCATTTCGCTCGCCTTGGGTGGCGGTTGCGCCCGCGGCTGGGCGCATATCGGCGTGCTGCGCGCGCTCGACGAAGCCGGCATCGAAGTGTCGATGATCGCCGGCACCTCGATCGGCGCTTTGGTCGGCGGCTGCTATCTCGCCGGCAAACTGGACGAGCTCGAAGAATTCGCCCGCAGCCTGACCAAGCGCCGCATCTTCGGCCTGCTCGATCTCAATTTGCGCGGCAGCGGCCTGTTCGGCGGTATGAAGCTCGATGCAAGGCTGCGCGAGCACATGGCCGGCATTCGTTTCGAGGACCTTGCCAAGCCGTTCGTCGCGGTCACCTCCGAGATCCGCACCGGCCACGAAATCTGGCTGTCGAGCGGCTCATTGATCACCGCCATGCGCGCCTCCTACGCGCTGCCCGGCGTGTTCGAGCCGGTGAATTGCAATGGCCGCGTGCTGGTCGACGGCGCGCTGGTCAACCCGGTACCGGTTTCGGTCTGCCGCGCCTATGAGCAGCCGCTCGTCGTGGCGGTCAACCTTCACTATGATCTGTTCGGCCGCGCCGCCGTCATCAAGCACAGCGCCGGCGAGCTGGTCGTTGAAAAGGACGCGCCGCGGCCTGGTCAGATCGACGCCGAGCGCCAGTCGCATCAGACGCGGCTCGGCATCACCGGCGTCATGGTCGAGGCCTTCAACATCATTCAGGACCGCATTTCGCGCGCCAGGCTTGCCGGCGACCCGCCCGATATGTCGCTGCAGCCGAAGCTCAGTCATATCGGCCTGACCGAATTCCACCGCGCCGACGAGGCGATCAACCTCGGCTATCAGGCGACGATGGCGCAGATCGGCGAACTGACCCGGCTGCAGACCGTTCTCGCCTGATCAAAGCCTACGCACGAGCCGCATCGGTGATGCGAAACTGCACGGTGCGGTTGCCATTCCAGTAGTTGCCTGACAGCGAACCGGCGACGTGGATCGTCTTGCCCCGGTTCTTGAACAGGAATTCGCCAAGTGCGGTATCGACAGCGCGAAAGGCGATCGCCTGGATGCGGCCGCCGCTTTCCGATTGCAGTTCGACGCGGATGTGGTTGGTGCCGACC
>NZ_RZTF01000910.1:0-483 GCF_004023175.1 Mesorhizobium sp. M7A.F.Ca.MR.362.00.0.0 | reverse complement strand
GTCCGCATCCTGGATCTCGTTCGCGGCGATCAACGATCCGGAGACGGCGGAGTATCTTTCGAAGCGTTGCGGCGACACGACGGTCGAGGTCGACCAGACAAACCGCTCCTCCGGAATGAAGGGATCGTCGCGATCGCGATCCAAGCAACTCAACCGCCGGCCGCTGATCCTGCCGCATGAGGTCATGCGCATGCGGGCCGACGAGCAGATCGTGTTCACCGCGGGCAACCCGCCGCTGCGCTGCGGGCGCGCGATCTGGTTTCGCCGCGACGACATGAAGGCCTGCGTCGGAACCAACCGGTTCCATCGGAGCGAAGGCGGTGACAGTGGCTGATTTGCCCAACGCCGATCAGGCTTCCCTCGTCCCGAACGTCACGCCTGCTGCGAGAGGATCGTCACGCGAACGCGCCGAAACCGTTTTAGCGGGTTCGGTGAGCGCCGCCTTTTTTTCGGCGCGAGTAGAGCCGTCCGCCGTAGGCGGCT
>NZ_RZTF01000909.1:0-489 GCF_004023175.1 Mesorhizobium sp. M7A.F.Ca.MR.362.00.0.0 | reverse complement strand
GTTAAAAGGAATACATTCACTAGTATTTCTTTTAGCGAGGTGTTAAAAAACATGAATAAACAGTCAGAAGAAGAAGAAAATCATGTTATCTCTATCGGTTCTTTAGCTATCATTTTAAAGGATAAATATCAGGCGATATATACAATCAATGATATCCTGATTGGACTGTTATTCCTGTTAGGAACGATTTTCAACATGCTGTTGAGCTGGAAGATAACAGGTGCCGTTCTTTATATCGCAGGAAGCGTCTTGCTTCTTATTCGTCCAGTTATCCGAACATGTCATCTTTTACAGGTAAAAAGAGTGGGAAAAGAAAAAAGAAAGAAACACGCCTAATCAGATTCATTTCGTTGCATGTATGCATTTCATTATTGTATGCTTATAGCACATGCATAAATAAAGGAGGAAAATAGTAATGTCGATGGCATATGAAGAATATATGAGACAAATGGTAAAGCCGATGCGAGCAGAGCTTGTGCACGCAGGTTT
>NZ_RZTF01000908.1:0-493 GCF_004023175.1 Mesorhizobium sp. M7A.F.Ca.MR.362.00.0.0 | reverse complement strand
CCTGGGAGGAAGCGCGGACGGCCATGGGTGAACAGCAGGCGGCGATTACCATTGCCGCGATCTACCAGCGGCAGGACCAGATCAACAGCGCCGGCGGCTATTTGCGCAGCCTGACGGACCGAGCAAAGGCCGGAAAGTTCTCGGTCTGGCCGATGGTGATGGCCTTGCTGCGGGCAAAGCTTGACGCGTCGAAGACGACCGGAACCGGAGCTGAAGCCGCGGCCGTCGACTTGGAGACGGCAGGCAAGATTGTGCGCACCGAATCCCGGCTGGAAATCAGCGATGCGTTGCGCCGCAGTCTCGACAAGCCGGGGCGCGGGTCATGATCAGCCGGGCCGGTTTCGATCCGCACTATGGGAGACGCCCGCTTCAGCAGTGTGGCATCAGCCAGGTGCTCGGTGACGAGCCACCTCACTGCCCGCCGCAGTCGTTCAGGCGTCCAGTCGAGGTCGCGCTGCTTCAGGACCCGAGCGATATCGTCCCAGTTGTGGTC
>NZ_RZTF01000907.1:0-498 GCF_004023175.1 Mesorhizobium sp. M7A.F.Ca.MR.362.00.0.0 | reverse complement strand
GGTGTAGACTGAAAGCAATGTCTCTGATGTAGACTGAAAGCGACGTCACATGTTCGTGCGAGACGTCGTCCGGGTAAATTGCCTGTAGAGGGTCTTGCGCGGTCCATAGACCGTCGGAGCGTCGACCCAGCGTCCGCCGCTCACCATATGGATGATGCCGCTGATCACGCGTCGATCATCAACGCGCGGCTTGCCTCGGGTGTCGGTCGGCAGATGCCGTTCAAGCAGCCCACACTGCTCATCGCTGAGCCAGAAATAAGCGATTCATGACCGGTCCCCCTCAGGGACCCTGAATCACAATCCCGCCGTCAGAGGAACCCCTTTTAATGGGTCCGGACCCTAAGGAAACCACGCGGCGACGATGGCTTCAATTATGATGACCCTGTCGTTTTCAAGGGGATATTTACATTACGATATATCCTGCCACGCTGATGCTGGATCGTAAGCGCGTAGGCATCCCCACGTAGCGTGCAGGCGGTTGATCGCTCATTTTCAGCA
>NZ_RZTF01000906.1:0-511 GCF_004023175.1 Mesorhizobium sp. M7A.F.Ca.MR.362.00.0.0 | reverse complement strand
GAGCCGGATCAGTTATGCGGCGATGATCTGGGCGCTGGCCCCGATGATCGGCCCGGCGCTTGGCGGTGTGGTGGATGAAACCTTGGGCTGGCGGGCGATTTTCTGGGGTCTTGCCCTAGCCGGCATCGTGATGTTTGCCTCGTCCAGCAATTCCACGCCTATCCGGCGCTGTTCCGCGCACCCGGTTTTTGGGCCTACGCGCTGTGCATGGGGTTCTTGGTCGGTGCGGGCTACGCGTTTCTCGCTGGCGCCCCACTTGTTGCTGCAATATTCGACGTGTCATCGGCCTCGCTTGGCTTTTACATCGGCAGCATAACAGCGGGCTTCGTGTTGGGTAGCTCCTGTCCGGACGTTACGCCGGCCGTTTCCCTCTGACCACCATGATGATAGTGGGGCGCATCGTCGCTGTGCCGGCCCTGCGATTTGTCTGGTCCTGTTTTTCGCAGATGACAGGCATGTGATTGCGCTATTCGGCCCTTGCATTCTGGTCGGCATCGGCAATGGCTTGACC
>NZ_RZTF01000905.1:0-512 GCF_004023175.1 Mesorhizobium sp. M7A.F.Ca.MR.362.00.0.0 | reverse complement strand
ATCCAAAGGACCCCGTCATCCTTCAGCACCCGCCTCGCCTCTCGGAACACTGTTAAAAGCCGATTTATGAACTGCGGGAGCGTCGGCTCAAGGCCGATTTGCTCTGTGTTTTTGTAGTCGCGCAGGCCCCAATAGGGAGGGGAGGTTATAAGGCATTGCACGCTACGATCGGGAAGGCGCTGCAGGACTGTGAGGGCATCCCCCTCAAAGATGACACTCCCGTTCAGCGCTAACGGCGGTGGGCGTCGAATGCGGGAGGTTTTCATAGCTTGATGGTTCTGATTCGCAGCCTCAGGAAGCTCTTCATGCCACCCTCCCACACAGCTGACCAGATGCTCGCGACGTAGTCCCCCTGCCATTCCCAAAAACTTTCCTAAGCAGGAAGGCGTTGGTGCATGGGTCCGGACTTGAGGGGATGTCGATCTTTGAAGCGGCAGACTATGCCGTGGCCGCCTTGCGGCGGGCGGATTTCGGGCGTGCGCAGGCAAGCATGCGGTTGAGGACGGCGCAGC
>NZ_RZTF01000904.1:0-514 GCF_004023175.1 Mesorhizobium sp. M7A.F.Ca.MR.362.00.0.0 | reverse complement strand
CTGCTGATGGACGAGCCGTTCGGCGCGCTGGACGAGATCGTGCGCGACCATCTCAACGAGCAATTGCTGGAATTGTGGGGACGCACCAACAAGACCATCTGCTTCGTCACCCACTCCATTCCGGAAGCCGTTTATCTGTCGACGCGCATCGTCGTCATGTCGCCGCGCCCGGGCCGCGTCAGCGACGTCATCGAATCGACGCTGCCGAGAGAGCGGCCGCTCGACATCCGCGAGACGCCGGAGTTTCTGGCGATCGCGGCGCGCGTGCGCGACGGGCTGCGGGCAGGGCACAGCTATGATGATTGAGGGAGCAATCGACGGGCTCCCTCCTCTCCCCAACGGGGAGAGGGTGGCCGGAGCGAAGCGGAGGTCGGGTGAGGGGGCGGCCCACCGCGCCTTCGTCATCCCAGGGCACCGCGAGGCGGCGTGCGTAAAGGGAGCGGTCAACCACCCCTTCGTCATCCTAGGGCAGAGCAGGCGCGCAGCGGCCTGCGCAGACCCTAGGATCCATGCC
>NZ_RZTF01000903.1:0-515 GCF_004023175.1 Mesorhizobium sp. M7A.F.Ca.MR.362.00.0.0 | reverse complement strand
CCTACAGCCTCGTCACAGGGTTTCGGACAGGCACCTGAAGCTGGAGACCGGTGTGCTCCGGTGAGCCGCCATCGGTGCGGACGAGGTCCATCACCACGGTCTTGCCGACCGGCCACAGCGAGGCCTGGGTGGCGGGGATCTTGATGTCCAGCGTGGTGTCGTCGATGCGTACAAGGCCGCCGTTGGCGGTCGTCAATTCAACGATCGGGTTCACATCCTCCGCCTTGGCGCGGACATGCATGCTGTAGGTCGCGGCCTCACCGATTACGAGCGAATTGGAGAAGGTGATCCGAAGCCGCCAAGGATAGCCGGCCTCGATAATCTTGCCGCGCATGTTCTGAGCCATCAGTTACTCCTCGCTGCTTTGCCGCCTTCGGGCGCGAGTGACCGGCCCAGTGGGTCAGCGTTAGGGCTGACCTCTTCGGCCTTGGTCTTGACGGGTGTCATGAAGCCGGTGCCGGACAGCTCCGGCGCGGTGTCCGGCCGGAGTCGGCCGTACATCCACAGGTGATATT
>NZ_RZTF01000902.1:0-519 GCF_004023175.1 Mesorhizobium sp. M7A.F.Ca.MR.362.00.0.0 | reverse complement strand
ATGCTGTACCGCCTGTCGCGCAGCCTGAAAGATCTCCTGCACCTCATGGAGAAGATCGAGCCGCGGGCGCTGGGTTCCGCTCGCTCACCGAGGCGATCGAGACCACCACGCCGGCTGGCCGCATGATGATGCAGATGGTCGGCAGATTCGCCGAATTCGAGCGCGCCATGATCCGCGAGCGGACGAGCGCAGGGCTGGCTGAGGCCCGGCTGGAAGGTCGCGTTGGTGGGCGACGGCGCAAGCTCGATGACAAAAAGCGGCGTGAGATCGCCGAGTCCGTCATTTCGGGCCGCGAGTCTGGCGCCGAAATGGCAAGGCTATATGACGTGAGCGAGCCAACCGTCTCAAGAATCGTTGCCAAATTTCGCCAGCAGGAGGCACATCAAGCACTGGAATTACTTGGCTTGAATGACCGCACGGGGTGGAGCTTTGCCGTCCGTCTCGCCCTACTCGACCGAGCAGGAAGAGTACAATGCGGGACCTTCGGAGGCTTTTCCGGCGATATAGAAGGGCGCTATG
>NZ_RZTF01000901.1:0-524 GCF_004023175.1 Mesorhizobium sp. M7A.F.Ca.MR.362.00.0.0 | reverse complement strand
CTTCGGGACTGGCCGTGGCAACAACTCCAGCGGACTCGTCGCCGCGCAGACCTTGCTGGTTGCGATCCGCAGATATTGCGAGGTGGTCGACAGGCTGCGATGGCCGAGCAAAAGCTGGATGGTACGGATATCGGTGCCGGCCTCAAGTAGGTGGCAGGCAAAGGCGTGCCGCAACGAATGCGGCGTCACGGGCTTGCCCAGGCCCGACAGCCGGTGCGCCTTGCCGCAGGCGTTCTGCACCGCGTTGGTCGATATCGGTTCGTTGGGGATGGCGCCGGGAAACATCCACGTCTTCGGCCGGACGGCACGCCAATAGTCGGTCAGCGTCTCCAGCAAGCGCGCCGAGAGCATGACGTAACGGTCCTTCTGCCCCTTGCCTTGATCGACGCGCAGTACCATTCGTTGTCGGTCGATGGCCTCCGGTCTCAGGTGCACCGCTTCGGAAATCCGCAGACCGGCGGCGTAGCATGTCGTCAGGATCGTCTGATGCTTCAGGCTCTCCACGCAGCCGAGAAAGTGTAATA
>NZ_RZTF01000008.1:52848-55219 GCF_004023175.1 Mesorhizobium sp. M7A.F.Ca.MR.362.00.0.0 | reverse complement strand
GAGTTGCTTGGAATCGGCAGCGTCACGCAGAAATTCCCAGAGACCTGCCGCCTGCGTACCGGCCGAGCCGACAGCATGGTTGAGCCCGGCTGCGTCCAGCCCGATCAACCTGCCGACCGCCGCGGCTGCTGCCACTGCGCCAGCCGTGCCGGTGGTGTGGAATATCTCGTAGTGCGAGCGTCCGAGGAATTCTCCCACGCGGATGCCCACTTCATAGCCGGCGATGCAGGCAGTCAGGACTTCGCGGCCGGTCTTCCCCTCAGCCTCCGCAACCGCCAAAACGGCCGGAAAGATCACCGCCGCCGGGTGAAAGACCGAGCCGTTGTGAACGTCGTCCTGTTCCACGACATGGGAGGCCGCCGCATTGACCATCGCTGCGAAGTAGGGGCTTGTGCGCCGCCGCGTCGGGATGATGGTGCTTGGGCCGTCCGCCGGCCCCATGGCACGCGCAAAGCGGTCGATCATCTCGACCTGGTGCGCGCCCTTGCCGGCCAGCGCCGAGCCGAGCCAGTCGATCATCAGTCCTTGCGCGAAATGAACGACGCGCGGCGGGATCTGTTCGAAGTCGAATTCGGCGATGAAGGCGCAAAGCCTGGCGGTCGGCCAATCGGCGGTGTCCGTGCTCATCGGTTGCTTCTCCTCTGCATGCCCTTCAGACCAAAGCGGCCCGGCGCAGGACTTGCCTTGCACGTTCGACGACCGGTCGATCCACCATTTCGCCGTTCACCTGGCTAGCTTCGCCGGACGAGGCTGCGCCGACGATGTCTCGTGCCCACGTGATGTCATTATCGCTCGGGCGAAAGCCACTGCGAATCGGCTCGATCTGCCTCGGGTGGATGGCCATCTTGCCGCCAAAACCCATCTTAATGGCGTGGCGGGCGTCATCCTCGGTGATTTCGGGACTGTTCAGGTCGGTCGTTACGCCGTCAATCGGCGCGGCCCGGCCAGCGGCGCGCGAACGCCAGACGATTTCGTTACGAGCCGCAAGCAGGATCAGCCGATCATGCGCGCAACCGAGATCGAGCGAGAAGTCGACCGAGCCGAAGGCGACGGCAACGACGCCAGAGGTGGCCAATATGTCCGGCAAGTTGGCGAGACCGACGGCGCTCTCGACCAGCGCGATGACGGAAACGCTGCGTGCCATGTGCCTGGCCATATCGGCAATGTCTTCCGGATGTTCGGCCTTGGGCAGCATGACGGAGACGCCGTCGAGGCGCCGCACGGCGTCGATGTCCGCTTCGTGCCAGGGTGTTCCCGCGGCGTTGATGCGGACCACGACTGCGGATTTCAGCGTGGCCGCACGAGCGACAACTGCGTCCCGGGCGCGGTCCTTGTCGCCAGGGGCGACGGCATCCTCGAGGTCGAGAATGACCGCGTCCGCGCCGCTGCTGTCGGCCTTGTCAAACCGTTCCGGCCGCGAGCCCGGCACGAAGAGCGGTACGACAGGCGTGACGAAGCTCACCATTGCGCCGTGGCCTTCACGGTCACATGGCCGTCGGCCGACCGCAGCTCGAGAGCCATGCCGTCCTGGCCTGGGGATGTTGCGCTCAGAAGCAGGCGCTGTGGGCCGCTCGCCGGATGGACGCCGCGGAATGAGAAACGGCGCGGCGACTGACCGACAATGGCGGTGGCGAAGTTCATCAGCAGCGTCGCCTGCAGCGGGCCATGGATGACGAGCCCGGGATAGTGCTCGACCCCCGTGGCATAGGGCGTGTCGTAGTGGATGCGATGCCCGTTGAACGTCAGCGCGGAATATCGAAAGAGCAGCACGGGATCGATGTCGATCGTGCGCTCGTGCGATGCGGCCAGGGGCGAATTGGCCGGCGGGGCAGGGGACGCAGCAGCGGCTTCGGCGCCGCGATAGACGATGATCTGGTCCTCCTCGATGACCGGACCGGAATCGTTGGCGATGTCGTGCCGGACCGTGACGAAGGCGAGCGGCCCGGTGCGGCCCTGTTTCTCCTCTATGGCGGTCAATGTCGAGCTGCGGCGGATGCGGTCGCCAGAGCGGATCGGCGCCATGAAACGCACGTCGCTGGCAGCCCACATGCGACGCGGAAGCGGCACCGGCGGCAGGAAGCCGCCTTTGGCCGGGTGCCCGTCAGGTCCGAGTTCTCGCATGGCGGCAATGTCGGGCGCCAGGCACCAATGCAGTCCGGGCGCGGCCGCGCCCTCGGCAGTCTGCGCCGCGTGGTCCCCAAGCGTGGCGCCAAAGCTGGCCAGCAGGCGCGGGGTCACAACATCCTCGACCTCGTGCGTGCGTCCAACCCATTCCTGCAGTGTGCTTGTGTCCAGGCTCATGAGGGCCTCGTCAGGCGGCGAATTCGGACCGGATCCGGTCCGTATCGGCGCCAAGCGCGGGGACGCTGGG
>NZ_RZTF01000008.1:42056-52838 GCF_004023175.1 Mesorhizobium sp. M7A.F.Ca.MR.362.00.0.0 | reverse complement strand
GCTGGGAACCGTTGCAAATCCCTCCGGCCGCCCTGCAGGCATTGGTACTGCGATGCGCTTGCCGTCCGGCAGTGCCACCTCCGTCCGGCGGAGCGCCTTGTGGTGCGGCAGGTCGCGCATTGCACTCACCCGGCCCCAGGCGATCTGCGCCTCGTCGAGACGGCTTATGGCCTCGTCGCAGTCGATTGCCCCGAAGATCGGTTCGATCTCGGCGTCGAGCGCCGTGCGGTTGGCAACCCGCCAGGTATTGGTGGCGAAGCGTTCGTCGGCGAACAGATCCTGCCTTTGCAGCACGAGCGTGCAGAAGCGCTTCCATTCATTGTTCTGCTGGATGGACACGACCACGCTGCCATCCCGACAGGCATAAGGTCGATAGGGGTAGATCGAAGCATGCGCCAGGCCATATCTCTGCGTCTCGCGGCCCGCATATTCGTAGTGCAGCAGCGGCACGGTCATCCAGTCGGCCATGGCGTCGAACATGGCAATCTCGACAATGCGGCCGCGCCCGGTCTTCTGGCGCGCCAGCAAGGCTTCGAGGATCGCTGCATGGGCATTCATGCCGGTGGCGATGTCGGCGGCGGAAACCCCGATCTTGCTTGGCGTGTCCGGCGTGCCGGTAACGGCGCAGATGCCGCTTTCGGCCTGCACCAGCATGTCGTAGGCGCGCATGGCCGCGTAGGGCGTGTCCTGCCCGTAGCCGACGATGTTGATGGCTATCAGCCGAGGAAACTCTTTCGCAATTGTATCGGCCGAGAGGCCGAGCCTGTCGATGGCGCCTGGCGCGAGATTCTGCACGAGGACGTCGGCGCGCGCGACCATCCGGTGCAGGAGAGCCAGGTCGTGCTCACTCTTCAGGTCGAGCACCGCGCTCTCCTTGCCGCGGTTGAGCCAGACGAAGTAAGCCGACATGCCTTCCACTGCGGAATCGTAATGACGCGCGGTTTCGCCTTCCGGACGCTCGATCTTCACGACGCGTGCGCCGGCATCGGCAAGGCGGACCGTGCAGAGCGGAGCGGCGACGGCCTGCTCGATCGAAACGACAAACAGGCCCTCCAGTGGGCGGGCGCCGTCAGACATTGCGCTGCACTCCCGAGCGCGCCAGCACACCAGGCTTCAGCCGCTCGTTCTTGCCGTAGTCCTCGGCGGCGTGGAAGAACAGATGCGGCGTGCCATCAATGTCCTCGAGCCTCTTGCGGTAGGCGTCCAGATAGGCCTTGCGGCCATCGTCGCCGACGCGGCCCGGCATGTAGGCGACGAAGGGCGGCAGCACGTCGAAGCCGGAATAGCGCAGCAGACCATTGTGGATCGGCCACAGCACCGTGAGGATGTCGCCATCGATGCCGTCGGGCGCGTAGGTGTCGGCCGACGTGCCCGTGGTGGCGGCCACCATGGCGAGCTTTCCCCTGAACATGCCGGTGTCGTATTTGCGGCCCGGCAGATAGGCGAAACCGCGCGCGAAGACGCGATCGGCCCAGCCCTTGAGCATTGCTGGCATTCCGAACCACCAGACCGGGAACTGGAACAGCACGAAGTCCGCCCGCTTCACCTTTTCGATCTCTGCACTGATATCGGCCGACAGTGCGCCGGCCTCGTAGGCGGCGGTCTGTTCGCGCGGCAGGCTGAAGAAGTCCGGATCGTTACGCTCGCCCGATACGTCGCCCGGCCCTGCGACAGGATTGAAGCCCATCGCATAGAGGTCGCTGACGACTACATCGTGGCCTGCGCGGGTCAAGGTTTCCACGGCCAGATCCTTCATGGCGCCGTTGAAGGATTTTGCTTCCGGGTGTGCATAGACGATGAGGACGTTCACGGACGACTCCTAGTAGGAACGCGGCAGTCCAAGCACGTGCTCGGAAAGGTATGACAGGATGAGGTTGGTCGAGATCGGCGCGACCTGATAGAGACGCGTCTCGCGGAACTTGCGCTCGACATCGTACTCTTCCGCAAAACCGAACCCGCCATAAGTCTGGATGCAGACATTGGCGGCTTCGTTCGAAGCGTCGGCCGCCAGCATCTTGGCCATGTTCGCTTCGGATCCGGGGTTCTTGCCGGCCTCGTAGAGGTTCAGCGCCTCGCGCACCATCAGTTCGGCCGCGCGCATGTTGGCGTAGGCCCTTGCGATCGGAAACTGGATGCCCTGGTTCTGGCCGATCGCCCGGCCAAACACATGCCGCTCCTTTGCGTAGGTGCTTGCCTTTTCGATGAACCATTTCGCGTCGCCGACGCATTCGGCTGATATCAGGATGCGCTCGGCGTTCATGCCCGAGAGGATGTAGCGGAATCCCTTCCCCTCTTCGCCGATCAGGTTTTCGGCGGGTACGCGCAGATCGTCGAAGAAGACCTCGGTGGTGGCATGGTTCATCATGGTGCGGATCGGCCGGATTGTGAGGCCGTTGCCGACGGCTTCGCGCATGTCGACGATGAGGACGGAGAGGCCGTCGGTCTTTTTCATGCCGTTCGTGAGCGGCGTGGTCCGCGCCAGCAGCAGCATCAGATCCGAATGCTCGGCGCGGCTGGTCCAGATCTTCTGGCCCTTGACCACGAAATGATCGCCGTCGAGGCGAGCAGTAGTCTTGAGCGCGCCGGTGTCGGTGCCGCTGCTCGGTTCGGTGACGCCGAATGCCTGCAGGCGCAATTCTCCCGCGGCGATCTTCGGCAGGTATCGCTGCTTCTGGGCTTCCGAGCCGTGGCGAAGAAGCGTGCCCATCGTGTACATCTGGGCATGGCAGGCGCCACCATTGCAGCCGGCGCGCTGGATTTCCTCCAGCACGGCAGCGGCGGCCGAAAGCGGCAGGCCCGAGCCACCATATGCCTCCGGGATCAGGATCGAGAGCCAACCGGCCTGCGTCAGCGCTGCGACGAAGTCACCGGGATAGGTCATGTCCCTGTCGAGTGCGCGCCAGTATTCTCCGGGAAAGCGCGTGCACAGCCTGGCGACGGCATCGCGAATGTCCTGATAGGCTTCCATGAGGTTTGTCCGGGTTTTCGTCTTGCTGCGGCCTCACTATCGCGCCTCCATGCCCTGTCAGCAATGCAGAGCGGACGTGAGCAGATATAACGGAATTCGAATGCTTATGGCGGAGGGCCGAGAAGTTGGCCGACCCAGACGGCCCGCCCGACAAGATCCTTGGCGATGTCCTCTATCGCTTGTCCGGCAAACCGCGCCAGCCGCGAGGCAGGCCGGTCCGCCGGGTAGGCAAGGATCAGGCGGCGCACGGGCACCGGATCGATCAATGGCGCGGCGGTGAGCAGCCCGGCAGTCACGTCGGCATGGATGGGAGCGAGCGGCAGGATCGTCCAGCCATGGCCGTTGCGCACCAGGTCCTTCAGCGCCGAATAGGAGTCCGCTTCGATGCCGACATCGAGCGTGATGCCGGCATCCGTGGCGCAGCGTTCGACGATGATGCGTAACCCGTGCTTGATGCTGGGCAGCAGCAGGCGCTTGCCCGCGAGCGAGGCGAACGACACGGCGCGCACGGTTGAAAATCCCGCATCCGGCGGTCCGATCAGGAAGAGGTTTTCCAGGAGCAGCGGGCGCGAGCGCAGCGAACGCGCCATGCGCGGGTCGTAGAGTACCGCGACGTCCACCTCGCCGCGGTGCATCCAGTCCAGCAGATAGCCTGTATAGGCGCTGACAAGTCTGAGTTTCGCCTTGGGATGGGCTTTGCCGAAGGCGGCAGCCAACGGCAGCGAAATAATGTTGGCAACGGTGGGCGGCAGGCCGATGGCCACTTCGCCGGTCAGCGGCGCATCGGCGGGCGTGGCCGTGGCGCGGATCTCGTCGATCTCGGCCATCACGCGCATGGCGTGCGCCAGCACCTCCTTGCCCTGCTCGGACAGCACCATGCCGCGTCCATGGCGCAGGAAAAGGGCAAAGCCCAATTCCTCCTCCAGCATGCGCACCTGCCGGCTGAGCGCCGGCTGCGCAATGTGCAGCCGGTCGGCGGCCTTGCTGAGGCTGCCGAGTTCGGCGACATGGATGAGGGTGCGTAGCTGCGATAACTCCATGAGCTATCGAATACCATTATATCTGATCACGAGAAAGAGACGAAGATTGCATCGGTCAAGCGCGCTAGTCTGATGCCAGTCCAATATCTCGGAGATGCAAGGTGACGGCGAGCATACAAGCAAAACCTCCGGAAGCAGCAGCGCTTGCCGCCGCTCCGACCGTGTCTGAAAGGCAGTGGCCGGATCAGGTCTATGAGGTGCTCAAGGCTGCCGGCATCAGCCACATGTCCTATGTGCCGGATGCCGGTCATACCACATTGATCCGCCTTTTCAGTGAGGATCCCGAAGTCGTCACCAATGTGCTGACGACGGAGGAGGAGGGCATCGCCATCGCAGCAGGCTCCTGGCTCGGTGGCAAGCGGAGCGTCGTGCTCATGCAATCCTCCGGTGTCGGCAATTGCATCAACATGCTGTCGCTTCCCGTGCAGGCGCGCTTCCCCTTGCTCGTCCTGGTGACGATGCGGGGCGAATGGGCCGAGTTCAACCCGTGGCAGGTGCCGATGGGGCAGGCGACGGAGGCGTCGCTGAAGGCGATAGGGCTCAGGGTGCTGCGCGCCGAAACCGGTCCCGACCTGGTGGAGACGGTGGCGCAGGCAGCCTTGATGGCCTTCGACGCCGACCAGCAGATTGCCGTGCTGATCGGGCAGCGGCTGCTCGGCAAGAAGAAGTGGTGAGCGACATGAATTTACCGACGATGGACCGCCGGGTTGCGGTGAAGAAGCTGCTTGACGCCCGCGACGGAGCCCTGGTCGTGACCGGTCTCGGCTCGCCGAGCTACGACGTGCATGCTGCCGGTGACCGCAACGACAACTATTATCTGTGGGGCGCCATGGGGGGTGCTGCGCTGATCGGCCTCGGGCTTGCCCAGGCCCAACCCGACAAGCGGGTCATGGTGATCACCGGAGATGGCGAACAGCTGATGGCGTTCGGTTCGCTGGCGACGATCTCGGTGGCGCGGCCGAAAAATCTCGACCTGATCGTGCTCGACAATCAGCATTTCGGCGAGACCGGCATGCAGTCCAGCCATACCGGCAAGGGCATTGGTTTCGACAAGGTCGCGGCCGCTTGCGGTTTTTCGAAGACCGCCGAGCTGCGTACGCTGGAGGAGGTCGACATGCTCTGTGGAGAACTTCGGCGCCCGGCCGACGGTCCGCGCCTTTTCGTGCTGAAAATCACCGCCGAGAACCTGCCGCGCTCGCTGCCGCCGCGCGACGCGGTCGAGGTCAAGAACCGCTTTCGCGCCCATCTGGGCTTTGCCACCTGTTGAGGACCGATATGGCGCTGGTTAGTTTCCAGAACACGGTCGGCGGTCGGTTGCAATCGACAGCCGATACATTCGAGAGCCATGATCCGTTCACCGGCAGGCCCTGGGCGCTGATCCCGCGTGGGGGAGCGAGCCAGGTGGACGCCGCCGTGGCGTCCGCGAAGGCAGCATTCCGGTCGAAGGAATGGGCCGGCATCACGCCGACCGCGCGGGGCAAGCTGCTCGTGCGGCTGGCCGATCTGATCGCCGAGAACGCAGATCGTATTGCCGCCATCGAGACGCGCGACAATGGCAAGCTGCTCACCGAAATGACGGCACAGCTGCGCTATATCCCGGAATGGTTCCGCTATTTCGGCGGTCTTGCCGACAAGATCGAAGGGTCGGTGCTGCCGATCGACAAGGCTGGCATGTTCGCTTTCACCCGCCACGAACCGCTGGGTGTCATTGCAGCGATCGTGCCCTGGAATTCGCCGCTTTTACTCCTGACATGGAAGCTCGCGCCGCTGCTGGCGGCAGGCAACACTGTCGTCATCAAACCGTCGGAACACGCCTCGGCCTCGACGTTGGAGTTCGTGAAACTGTTTGCGCGGGCAGGCTTCCCGCCCGGCGTGGTCAACACCGTTACCGGCATGCCGCTTGATGTCGGCGCGCCACTCGTCTCTCATCCCGACGTCGCCAAGATCGCCTTCACCGGTGGTGAGCCTGGCGGGATCGCGGTCTATCGGGCGGCTGCCGAACAGCTAAAGACCGTCACGCTGGAGCTCGGCGGCAAATCGGCCAACATCGTCTTCGACGACGCCGATATCGAGAGCGCGGTCAACGGCGCGATCTCAGGCATCTTCGCGGCCAGCGGCCAGACCTGCATCGCGGGTTCGCGGCTGCTGGTGCATCGCAAAATCCACGACCGGTTCGTGGAAGGCGTCATAACGCTGGCGGCCAGCGCTCGATTGGGCAATCCGGCGCTGCAAGAGACGCAGGTCGGGCCGATCACCACGCAAGCCCAGCGCGAGAAGGTGCTGTCCTATCTCGGCATCGCGCGCCGCGAGGGTGCGCTTTGCGTGCTGGGCGGCGGCAAGCCGGCCTCGGGTGAACTGGCCGAGGGCTGGTTCGTCGAGCCCACCATCTTCACCGGCGTGAACAACACCATGCGGATCGCGCGTGAGGAGGTGTTCGGGCCGATCCTGTCCGTCATCCCCTTTGACGACGAGGACGAGGCCTTCGCCATTGCCAATGACAGCCCCTATGGGCTGGCGGCGGGAATATGGACCAGCGACATGGGCAGGGCGCTGCGCGGCGCGGCCGCGATGGAAGCGGGGATGGTCTGGATCAACTCATACCGTGCCGTCTCCTACATGGCGCCCTTCGGCGGCTACAAGAGGAGCGGTATCGGGCGCGAAAGCGGGCAGGATGCCATCAATTCCTATCTGCAGACCAAGACGGTGTGGATAGACACCGCCGGCAAGACCGCCAATCCCTTCGTTATCCGCTAGGCTAGGCTTCGGTGGGAGAAACCCCATTCCTAGCCAAGCTCGGCCCATGCTCCCTGAGACGGTGGCCGACTTACAAATGATCGAAGGATTGGACATGAGACAGGCAGGCAAGGTGGCGGTTGTCACAGGCGCGGCGCGCGGCATCGGACGCGCTTGCGCGGAACGCTTTTTGGCCGAAGGCGCGAAGCTCGTGCTCGGCGACATCGATGCCGTGGAGTTAAAAAAATGTGCCGCTGAAATCGGTACCACCGACAGCGTCCTGGCGGTCGTCACGGATGTCAGCAAGAAGGACCAGGTCGATGGGCTGATTGCAGCGGCGGTGGCGAAGTTCGGCCGTGTCGACATCATGGTCAACAATGCCGGCATCGCTCCGGTCCAGGACTTTCTCGACATCACAGAGGCGGACTACGACAGGGTTCTCGCCGTCAATCTCAAAGGTGCGTTCATGGGCACCCAGGCCGCAGCCCGCCAGATGATCGCGCAAGGTGGAGGCGGCGTCATCATCAACATGTCGTCGATCAATTCGGGCCTCGCCAACCCACGTGTCGCCACCTACGCGATCTCCAAGGGCGGCATGAACCAGGTCACCAGCACCGCGGCCGTCGCCTTCGCCCCCCACGGCATCCGCGTGGTCGGTGTCGGGCCGGGCACCATCGCCACGGACATGGTCATGGACGGGACATTCATCGACTCGGAAGAAATGCGACGGGCGGTCCTTTCGCGGACACCTCTCGGGCGCCTCGGCACGGCAGCCGAGATCGCCTCGGTCGTGGCATTCCTGGCCAGCGACGACGCTTCCTACATCACCGGCGAGACGATCTACCCCGACGGGGGGCGCCGCGTTCTGAACTATACGGTCCCGATCAAGGAGTGAGAAGAATGGGGAGTGACGACATGGGCAATTTCGACAAGCTGCATCACATCTGCATCGTCGTGCACGATATCGACAAGGCGCAGGCCTATTATGACTCCATCGGCATCGGGCCATGGGAGTCCTATCCGCCGCTGGCCGAATACGAAGAACTCCAGGTCCCAAGCCCCGAGGGTTTCAAGGCGATGCAATACCGGATTTGCAACTTGCCGAACGTTCAGCTGCAGCTGTGCGAGCCGAACGGCGATCCTTCACCGCAGCGGATTCATCTCGACAGCAAGGGTGAAGGCGTCTTCCATATCGGCTTTGAGGTTCGCGATGCGGATGCAGCCGAGGCCAAGGCGCAGGACGACGGGCTTCCCGTGCTGATGCGCGGGCGCCGGGAAAACCGCACCGGCTTCACCTATTACGATACGGCCGACAAGGCGGGCGTGATCCTGCTGACGAGGGCGACCAATCTGCCCGGCAAATGATCTTCGCGCGAAGGATTGGGGCTGGACAAGGAGACGGGGCGACTGATCAGCTGCCCCGCAATTCCTCAAGCCGGTCGACCAGGAATTTGCCGCTGGTGATGATATGCATTTCCAAAAGGCCGACGGCGCGCAGCGTATCTTTGGCTTCGCATAGGTCGATGAGCTGCCAGTGGTCGCGGTCGGACTGGGCCTGGATCTCGGTGAGCGTCACCATCATGCGCGTGTAGCGTTCCAGCTGCTGATAGATGCGCCCGACCAGTTCGATCGTCGCCTTGCGGCCGGACGGCGCGTAGAGCGCGGCGTGGAAGTTCCAGTTGAGCTGGTTCGAATACTCGCCGGTCTTGCCCTGCTCCTGGTGCTGCTTTGCGCGCTCGCGGGCCAGCGCGAGGTCGGCCTCCGTCATCCTTGGAATGGCGAGGGCCAGTAGCCATGTTTCGATCCGGGCCCGCAATTCGTAGAGCTCGAGGATCTCGTCCAGGGAAATGGAGGTGACGACGGCGCCCTTGTGGGAAACCAGCGTGACGAAGCCTTCCGAATGAAGCTGATGCAGCGCCTCTCGCACCGGAATTCGGCTGACGCCGAACTCGGTGGCCAGATGCTCCTGCCGCAACTGAAAGTTGGCCTCGTATTCGCCGATCAGGATCTTCTGCCTGATGGCATCGGCGACCTGGGTCGAGATGGTTTTCTTCTGTACGAGCATGAATCAGCCTGAGGCGGCCGCCGTGTTTGTTGACTGGCGCCGTGTTGATTGAAGAAGTGGACGCATAGCACCGTTGTCACCGCGATGCCATGTCGCCCGTTTCGCTTCAGTAGACATGTTCCTCGATAGGTTGATTGCCAGCGATCCGTTCGTAGCGGAAGGCCGACAGGTCGACAGAGCGGTACTCGCCATAGGCAATGAGATCACTGACGCCCGACCCGGTCGCCGCTGCATGCATCATGCCGTGGCCGCTGAAGCCGGTGGCCAGGACAAAGTTCGAAACCTCGGGATGCCGGCCGATGATACCGCTGTGGTCGAAGGTGTTGTATTCGTAGAGCCCCGCCCAGGCGCGCAACATCCGCAATTGCTCAAACCCGCGCACACGATGGGCGAGCGCCGGCCAGATCAACTCGTCGAACAGGTCGTAATCCACATCCAGGCCAAAATCGTCCGGCTCGTTCTCGCGCACCGGCGGAATACCGCACAGGAAGAGCTGGCCTTCCGGCCGCAGCCAGAAGCCGCTCGTGTCGAAGACGAAGGGGCAGTTTTCGATCCTTGCCGGCGTTTCGAAGACGAAGACGCAGCGCTTGCTCGGGACAACCGGCAGTTCGGCGCCGGCCATCCTGGCGATGCCCGCGCTCCACGGTCCGGCCGCGTTGATCACCGTGCCGGCGGCAAGCCGGTCGCCATTGTCGAGCACCACTTCGCCGACCTTTTGGGGAGACGCCATGGTCAGTCCGGTCACCGTCGCGGCAAGATAGTCCACGCCCTGCGTGCGCGCCTTGCGGCGAAAGGCCTGCATCAGGCCGGGGCCGTCGAACCAGCCTTCGCTGCCAAGGCCGAGCGAGCCAAGGGCGAGATCGTCCGTGTTGAGCCACGGGAAGCGTCGTGCCAGATCAACCTGCTCGATCAGTTCGGCGTCGACGCCCATGCCGCGCTGAACGCGGTTCTTGGCACGCTGCGCGTCTGCCCGCTCGGGTGTCGCCAGCACGAGGTAACCGGGCTCATGCAGGCCGATGTCGGCCAACTCGTCGCCGATGGCAAGCCGCGTCTTTACCTGGCGCAGGAAGTCGATGCTGAACTTCGACATGGCAATGTTGGGCGCCGTGCCGAACTGCTGGCGGATGGCGCTGGTCGACAAGGAAGACGAGGAGGCCGTGTAGTAGGGGTCCCGCTCGATCACCGCAATACTGCCATCGAAATCCGGATTGGCTGACAGGAAATAGGCGATCGAGCTGCCGACAACGCCGCCGCCGACGATCACCACATCATAGTTTGTGCCCATTCCAATCGTGTTCCCTATCTCGAATGTCATACGCGGCGATGAAGGATTGGATACTTTCCTCTATCGACCCACCACTGGAATGAGACATAACCCGGTCTTCGGCACAGAAAAAGGGGTTTGACGCGAAAATCAGAATACATTATCCAATTTGTACCAAATATCACCTGCCCGGCAACGTCGCGGCAGCCATGCCGAGGATTTCCCGTGAGCCTCATCGCTCCCCGTCTTGACGTCATCAAGCCAAGCCCCAGCATGGCGGTCACCGCGCGGGCAATCGAAATGCGCTCGGCCGGCATCGACGTCATCAGCCTGAGCGCCGGCGAGCCGGATTTTCCAACGCCTCCGCACATCGTCGAGGCGGCCTACGAGGCGATGCGCAGGGGTGAAACGCGCTATACGGCGGTCGACGGCACCGCCGCGCTGAAGAAGGCGGTGGCCGGGAAATTCAGGCGCGAGAACGGCCTCGACTACAAGCCTTCGCAAATCAGCGTCGCGGGTGGCGCAAAGCAGATCATCTACAACGCCCTGCTGGCAACGCTGGCCCCCGGTGACGAGGTGGTCGTCCCCGCGCCCTATTGGGTTTCCTACACCGACATCGTCCTGCTCGGCGAAGGCAAGCCCGTGGTCGTTCCTTGCACGGAGGCGCAGGGCTTCAAACTGACACCGCAAGCCCTGCGAGCCGCGATCACCG
>NZ_RZTF01000008.1:36153-42046 GCF_004023175.1 Mesorhizobium sp. M7A.F.Ca.MR.362.00.0.0 | reverse complement strand
CACCAAATGGCTGCTGCTCAACACGCCTTCCAATCCGACTGGCGCCGTCTACAGCCCCGACGAACTTGCCGGCCTGGCCGGGGTGTTGCTCGATCACCCGCATGTGCACGTTCTGACCGACGACATCTACGAGCATATCCTGTTCGATGGACGTACCTTCCATACCATCGCCGGCGTCGAGCCGAGGCTGAAGGACCGTACGCTGACAGTGAATGGCGTGTCGAAGGCCTATGCCATGACCGGCTGGCGGATCGGCTATGCCGGCGGGCCGGAACCGCTGATCCGCGCCATGGCCACCGTGCAGAGCCAAAGCACGTCGAACCCGTCATCCATCTCGCAGGCCGCGACCATTGCCGCACTGGAAGGTCCCCAGGACTTTCTTCGCCCTCGGGCGCTCGAATTCCAGGCTCGGCGCGACCGCGCTCTGGAGCTGCTGCGCAAGATTCCCGGCCTTACCTGCCAGACGCCCGAGGGCGCCTTCTATCTCTATCCCAATTGCTCGGCCCTGATCGGCCGTCGTCGCCCCGACGGCACTCCCATCGGCAGCGACGATGATTTCTCGCTTTACCTGCTCGATCAGGCGCGGGTCGCGGTGGTGCAGGGCTCTGCCTACGGGCTGTCGCCGCATTTCCGCATTTCCATAGCCACGTCGATGGATCTGATCGAAAAAGCGATCGGGCGAATCGCCAAGGCTGTCGAAGCGCTGCGATAGGGTCGGCGATGGATCTCGACTTCGTCCAGAAGCTGATCGAATTTGTCTCGCGTTCGCCCATTGCCGAACTGGAGATCGAGCGCAATGGCGTTCGCATCCGCATGTCCAGGCAGATGGCGCCGGCGCAATCCGCGTCGCAAGCGCAATCTGCGTCGCAGTCGGGGCCAGCCGCCGTCCCTGCCGTCTTCACAAATCCGGCTTCGACATCTCCGCCCATCGCACGCTATTCGATCCGCGCGCCGCTGACGGGCGTGTTCTACCGCTCCGGCACCGAAGGTGAACCGCCGCTCGCTTCGGTTGGCGATATGGTCGTGGAAGGGCAGAAGGTTGGTGTCCTCGAAGCCATGAAGACGTTCAATGTCGTGGAATCCGATCGCGCTGGGCGGATCGTCCAGATCGCGTTCGACGACCATGCCGCGGTGCAGTCCGGCGATGTGCTGTTCGTTCTCGAAGATTTGGGCTGAGGCGATGTTCGACACCGTCCTTATCGCCAATCGTGGTGAAATCGCGCTGCGCATCCTGCGCGCCTGCCGCGACCTCGGATTGAAGACGGTGGCGGCGCACTCGGAAGCGGATGCGAGCCTTCGACATGTCGCGCTGGCGGACAGGGCGATCTGCATCGGACCGGCGGCCGCGACGGAGAGCTATCTCAACATCGCCGAGATCATCGCGGCCGCGCAACTTACCGGCGCCGGCGCGATCCATCCGGGCTATGGTTTCCTCTCGGAAAACGCCGCCTTCGCCGAGGCTGTTGAGAATGCCGGTCTCATCTTCATCGGGCCGTCCGCGGCGGCGATCCGCACCATGGGCGACAAGGTCTCCGCCAAGCGCACGATGATCGCCGCCGGCGTTCCCTGCGTTGCAGGGTCGGAGGGTGCGCTGCCGCAGGACGAGCAGGCAGTGCGCGCCATTGCCGAGGCCATCGGCTATCCGGTCATCGTCAAGGCAGCGGGCGGCGGCGGCGGGCGCGGCATGCGCATCGTGCGCGAGCAGCACGCCCTGATGGAAGCCGTTTCAATGGCGGTGAAAGAGGCGGACCGGGCCTTCGGCAACCCGCAAGTCTATCTGGAAAAATTCCTCGAGCATCCGCGCCATATCGAGATCCAGATTCTGGCGGACAAGCATGGCAGGGCGGTCTGGCTCGGCGAGCGGGATTGCTCCATGCAGCGCCGCCACCAGAAGATCATCGAGGAGGCGCCGGCGCCCGGCATCGCCCGCGAGGCGGTTGCCGAGATCGGCGAGCTGTGTGCCCAGGCATGCCTGACCATCGGCTATACAGGCGCGGGCACATTCGAATTCCTCTACGAGGACGGGCGCTTCTCTTTCATCGAGATGAACACCCGCGTGCAGGTGGAGCATCCCGTCACGGAACTTGTCACCGGCATCGATATCGTGCGCGAGCAGATCCGCATCGCCCGGGGCGAACCCCTGTCGTTCAGCCAGGAAGACATCCGCATCCAGGGCCACGCCGTCGAATGCCGCATCAACGCTGAAGATCCATACAGCTTTCGCCCGCATCCGGGCCGGGTCGAGCGCTGGACGCCGCCCGGAGGTCCCGGAATCCGCGTCGAATCGCATCTCTACTCCGGCTACACCGTCCCGCCGCACTACGATTCATTGGTGGCCAAGCTGCTGGCGCATGGCGTGACGCGAGCCGAGGCGATCCGGCGCATGAGCGGCGCGCTGGGCGAGATGGAGGCTGTCGGCATCGCCACCAACGCGCCGCTGCACGGCCTCCTGATGGACGAGCCCGGCTTCGCTGCCGGCGGCTTCGATATCCATCATCTCGAACGTCTCATTGAAGGCGGTCTGCTCCAGGGACGAGGCGGCGATGACGATTGAGGAGATCGAAAGGCTGGCCGCCTGGTGCGCTAGCGCCGGCATCGGCGAGATCGAAGTGTCGGAGGCCGGCTTTTCGTTGCGCCTGCACATGCAATCCGTTGTTGCCTCGACACCCCTGGCCGAAGCCCCGAAGGCCGAAACGGCCTTCAAGGGCGTGCGCGCGCCCGGCGTCGGCGTGTTCCGTCTCGATCACCCGACGACCGGTCGCCCGATCGCCGAACCTGGCCAGACGGTTCGCAAGGGCGAGACGGTCGGCGTCCTGCAGGTCGGCCAATGCCTGAAGGCAATCGTTGCGCCGGCAGACGGTGTGCTGGGTGCAGCGCTGATCGAGGACGGAGCGGTCGTCGGCTACGGCACGCCGCTCTACGAGCTGGTGTGAAGCAAGGCGATGGTTCGAACCACTGAGGAAAGCGCCATGGCGGCCCAAGGATTGCAGGTCGATATCAATTCCGACATGGGCGAGGGTTTTGGAGCCTACAGGCTCGGCGACGATGCGGCGATCCTCGACATCGTCAGTTCCGCCAATGTGGCCTGCGGCTTTCACGCCGGCGACCCCGAGATCATGGCGGCCACGTTCTCGATGGCGCGCGACAAGGGCGTTGCTGTTGGCGCGCATCCGAGCTTCGCCGATCTGTGGGGGTTCGGACGCCGCATCATTCCGCATTCCATGGATGAGATCGAAAGGCTGGTCGCCTACCAGATCGGCGCGGCGCAGGCGCTTTCCGCCTATGCCGGCCACCCGATCCGCTACGTCAAGGCGCATGGCGCGCTAGGCAATCTTACCCAGACCGATCGTGGCGTCGCCGAAGCGGTGACGCGCGCGGTCAAGGCCGTCGATCCCGGCCTGATCTGCCTGGCCATTGCGCTCGGCTTCCAGGACAGGATCGCGCGCGACGCGGGCCTGACGGTCAGGTCCGAAATCTTTGCCGACCGCGCCTATACGGAGGAAGGCTTTCTTGTCTCGCGCAAGCTGGAAGGCGCTGTCATCCACGACGCCGAGAAGGCGGCAGAACGGGTCGTGCGGATGGTCAAGCAAGGCGCCATCGAAACGCTTTCCGGGCAGATGCTGCAGACGCCGATCGATTCGATCTGCGTCCACAGCGACACGCCGGCAGCCGTCGCCATCGCCGCGCGCGTTCGGCGACGGCTGGAGGCGAGCGGCGTCAGGGTCAGAGCGTTCGCGGCCTGAGCACGGCCGCGTCCGTTTCAGAACCAGACGTCGCTGAGGCGATGCCCGCGTGGATAAGGGTCCGTCGGGTCGAGGCCATATTGGCCGATGCTGGTGATCCAGGCTTGTCCGGCGATGGTGACCACGACAGCGTCGCGATCGCCGAGGCGCGTATTGGCGATCACGCGGGAATCGAAATGGGTCCCGATGATCGATCTGTTACGGAACAGCTCGCCCTTGACGATCTGCCCCTTTGCCGACATCACCGCCAGCCGCCCGGTGGTGCCGGTGCCTGTCGGTGAGCGGTCGAGCCTGCCATGCAGGCACACCGTGCCGTTGACGCTTTCCACGCGCCCGTCGACGCGCTCGATCGGACCTTCGAAAATCACGTTGGACACGTCGCGGATCTTCGGGTTCTCCGGATGCACGACCTTGAGCTGTTCGTTGACCGCCTTCTTGATGCGTTGGCCCATCAGCGACATCTGGTGGGCCTCGTCGGGTGTTATGGAAAAGCCGAGTGCGCGCGCATTGACATGGGCGAAAGTCATGCCGCCATAGGAGGTGTCGACGGTGATCGTGCCGAGCCCTTCCACCTCGACATGCGTGTCGAGGTGGAGTGCAAAAGCCGGTACATTGGTGAACTCCACCTGCTTCACCTTGCCGTTCTCGCAGAGACAGCGCACCTCGATCATGCCGGCCGGCGCTTCCATGCGCAGCAATGTCTCAGGCTCCTTCATCGGCACCATCCCCGTTTCCAGCGCCACTGTGGCGACGCAGATGGTGTTTGAGCCGGACATGGGCGGGTATTCCGTGCTTTCAATTATGACGTAGCCGAGATCCGCCGAGGGATCGCAAGGCGGCAGGATGATGTTGCCGTTGACGTAGGGCGCACCGCGCGGCTCGAACAAGAGCAGCCCACGAATGTCGTCCATATGCGCTTCTAGATACTCCTTCTTTTCGAACATGGTCTTGCCCGGAACGTCCTTGACGCCTCCGGTGATCACGTTGCCGACTTCGCCCTCGGCATGGCAGCCGACGACCGTAAATGTTTTCGTCCAGCGCATTTTTCTCCTCCTGTGATTGGTCTTGGCCCTGGCGATACCGATTCAGACCGCGTCGAGCCCCCGTTCGAGAAAACGATCGAGTTGTTCCATTTCCTGGTGCGAGAGGACGATACCGTCGCGCTCCGACGTCTCGCGGGCTAGGAACCGCCTTTGCGAGGGCAGGCGCGCACCCTGGCCCAAGATCGCCTCGAACAGCGCTTCAGCACGGCCCAGCGGATTGCCGGGCCGGCCGGCGGCGAAGGCTTTCGGCGAGAAAGCGATGACCAACTCTCCGTGCGACGGATAAAGCGTCGTGGTGCCAAGCAGCTCGAGCGCCTCGGGGCTGGTCAGGTCGCCGATCATGATCCCGGCGAGCAGTTCGATCATCGTCGCGATGGCCGAGCCCTTGTGCCCGCCGAAGGGAAGCATGGCGCCCGCCAGGGCAGCTTCGGGATCGGTCGTTGGCCTGCCGTCAGAATCCATGGCCCAGCCTTCCGGCAGCTTCTTGCCTGCCCGGCGGTGGAGCTCGATCTCGCCGCGCGCGGCAACCGAGGTCGCGAAGTCGAAAACGTAGGGAGGCTGCTCTTCTCGCGGCCAGCCAAAGGCAAAAGGATTGGTGCCCAGCAACGGTCCGTTGCCACCGGTCGGAGCGACGGTGGCATAGCTCGGGCACATGGCCAGGCCGGTCAGGCCTGCCTGTGTCAAAGCTTCGACCTCCACCCAAAGGGCGGAAAAATGCACCGCATCGTTGATCGCGAGTGCGGCAATGCCGCACGACCGTGCCCGCTCGATCAGCACCGGCAGACCCAGTTCGAAGGCTGGGTTGGCGAAACCATGCTTCGCATCCACTTTGACGAGGGCGGGAGCGTCTTGCGGCAACAACTCGGGCAGCGCGTCCGGTTTTACCTTCCCGGCCTTGATTGTCCGTAGGGCGCCCTCGATCCGGTAGATGCCATGCGACTTGCAGGCATCGCGTTCCGCCGCGACGATGACCCTTGTAATGGCGCTGGCCTGAATGGGGTTCAGTCCGGCCTTGCGGAAAATTGCATCGACGCGCTCATGCAGGGCATCGGTGGTGATCGTGGTGTTGGTCATTTCTGGCCTTCGGGTTTGGCTGCGCGCTAACGC